>NZ_JBSGYQ010000043.1:0-61893 GCF_053610585.1 Streptomyces sp. NPDC054887
GGACGGCTACTAGGGAGCCGGCCGGGGCCTTCGTGCGCCGCGGGGTGGGGCCTGTGCGTACCGTCCCCGCGGGTCCGTGGGCGGTCAGCCCCCGGCCACCGGCCGGGGTGACGTGCCGGGGCGCGCCGCGCCCGTACGGTCGGCGTGCGGCGGGCGGCGGCTGCCCGCCGGGGTGGCGGCGGTCCGCTCCGGGCGTGCCGGGTGGGGCCGCGGCGTGAGGTGCGCGGCGGTCCTGACGCCGCCGGTGGAGCGGCCGGTGCTGCCCGCGGCCACCGGCTCGCGGGCCGGGCCGTCCGCCTGGACGGCGCTGCGGGCGGTGGGGTGGCGCTGCGGGAAGAGGCCGGGGGACAGCCGGCCGCCGGCCGGTGCGGGCCGCGAGGCGCCGAGCCTGCGACGGGCGCGCCAGGACTCGCGCACCGCGAACACCCACGCCTCGGTGCGGCCGATCAGCGGCTCGAACCAGGGCAGGCTCAGCAGGATCAGCAGCCCCGCCGCCCAGCCGAGCAGCACATCGCTCACCCAGTGGGTTCCCAGGTAGACCGTGGTCGCGCCGACGCCCAGGGCGACCACGGCGGAGAGCACCGACAGCCAGCGTCTCGCCCGGGGGGTGGTGGCCATGTAGGCCAGGATGCCCCAGGTGACCACCGCGTTGGCGGTGTGGCCGGAAGGAAATATATCCCCGCCCGCGAACATCTCGGCCGAGCCGATCTCCGTCGCGTAGTGCGGGCCGCGGCGGCCGAGGCCGAGCTTGACCGCGCCCACCGTCACGTTCAGCAGGAGCAGCGAGGCGCCCAGCGTCAGCAGCGGGCGCAGGGTGTGCTGGCGCCAGGAGCGCCAGCCGAGCCAGGCCGCCACCATGACGGCGGTGGGGCCGCGCTGCCCGAGCACGACGAAGTAGTCCAGGAAGGGGTGCACCTCCGGCCACTGCTCGTACGGCCGGAACAGCATGATCTTCCAGTCGAGAGTCACCAGCCAGGACGTGATCAGGACGGCCCAGACGATGGCGATGTAGAACGCCAGCGTCGAACCGAAGAGCGCCGTACGGGTACGGCTCATCCCGGGGATCTCTATCTTCGGCGGCTCCGGTTCCCGGTCCAGCCGGGCAAAGATTCGGTCGGTACGCACTGAATCGACGTTACAGCGAGTGAGTGACAAGCCCGGCCCCTCCGGCACCTTTGTGATGACGATGTGATGTGGGGTGTGTCTCACCGAGACGTTAATTCCAGGCCGTTCGGGAAAGCCGGGAGGCCCGCTGGGGAATTCATTCGGAGGCCCGCTCGTAAGAGTGAATGAGTGTCGATGAATTGTGTTCACCGGAACTCAACACGGAATTTCCCGCTCCCTCACGTGAATCCCAAGATCGCCGATGGGCTCGCGGGCCGTCTCCCACCGGTGCCGCAGGACGGTGACGTACGCCACATCCGGCCGTTCCTCCTGGTGAGAGGTGCGCCACGCGGGCCCCGTGCGGACTCGCGTACTCTGACGGCTCACTCGCCCGTCGATGCCGGGCCCGCAGGGACGTTGGACAGCGCCGTTCCCGCCGGTCCGCCGAGCGCGAGGGATGCGCCACTGGGAGGGACGTACATGTCAGGGACGACCACGGCCGGAACACAGCGGTCTGCGGGCGACCCCGGGCACCGGCCGGGTGCGACGACCGTGCGGCCCGCGAAGGCCGGGCGAGCCGTGCGGGGTCTGCGGGCCGCCCCCGGCAACCGCTGGGCCGTGCTGGTCGTGCTGTGCGTCAGCCTCCTGCTGGTCGCACTCGACGCGACGATCCTGCACATCGCCGTCCCGGCCCTCTCCGAGGACCTGCGGCCGCGGGCGACCGAGCTGCTGTGGATCGTCGACGCCTATCCGCTGGTCTGCGCCTCGCTCCTGATCCTCTTCGGCACCCTCGGTGACCGCGTCGGCCGCCGCCGCGTCCTCCTGCTCGGCTACGGCCTCTTCGGCGGCGCCTCCGCGCTCGCCGCCTACGCCGACGGGCCGCACGTCCTCATCGCGGCCCGCGCCCTGCTCGGCGTCGGCGGCGCGATGATCATGCCGGCGACACTGTCGATCCTCCGTCAGGTCTTCCCCGACCGGCGCGAGCGCGCCGTCGCCATCGGGATCTGGACGGCGGTCGCCGCCGTAGGGGCCGCCACCGGCCCGGTGCTCGGCGGCTTCCTCGTCCAGCACTACTGGTGGGGCTCGGTCTTCCTCATCAACATCCCGCTGATGGCGCTGATCCTGCCCGTCGGCCGCTGGCTGCTGCCGGAATCACGCGGGAACGGTCAGGGCCCCTGGGACGTGCTCGGCGCGCTGATGGCGGCGGCCGGCGTGCTCGGCGTGGTCCTCGGTGTGAAGCGGGCCGGCGGCGGCGAGGGGGTCGCCGACGCGCGGACCCTGCTGCCGCTGCTCGTCGGAGCCGCGCTCCTCGTGCTGTTCGTACGGCGCCAGCGGACGCGCAGGCAGCCGCTCATCGACGTCACGCTGTTCGCCCGGCCCGCCTTCTCGACGTCCGTCGGCTGCATCGTCCTGGCGATGCTCGCTCTGGTCGGTCTGGAGCTCATCGCCGTCCAGTACCTCCAGCTCGTGCTCGAACTGGGCCCCCTGGAGACCGGCCTGCGGCTGCTGCCGCTGACCTTCGCGGCGATGGCGGCCGGCGCCACCGGTTCGTACACCCTCCAGCGCCTGGGCCCGCGCGCGATGGTCTCGTCCGGCTTCGCGCTGACCGCCGCCGCCGTGCTCGTACTGACCCTCATGGGGCAGCACGACCGGCCCGCGCTGCTGACGGCCGGTTTCGTGCTGCTCGGCTTCGGGCTCCAGACCACGCTCTTCGGCGCGTACGAGTCGATGCTCAGCGAGGCCCCGCCCGAGCACGCGGGCGGCGCCGCCGCCATCGGGGAGACGTCGTACCAGCTCGGCGCCGGCATGGGCATCGCCCTGCTCGGCAGCGTCATGAACGCCGCCTACGCGCCCGGGCTCGCCAAGGTGCCGGGCGTCTCCCCGGCCGAGAGCGCGGGCGCGGCGAACTCCCTCGGCGAGGCGTACACGCTCGCGGACCGGATCGGCGGGCCCGCCGGTGCGGCGCTGCGCGTCGCAGCCCGCCACGCCTTCGTGCACGGCCTGCACGTGACGCTCTTCGTCAGCGCGGGTCTGCTGCTCCTCGGCGCGCTGGCCGCGCTGCGGCTGCCGCGGCTGATGGACTGCGGTGCGCGGGGCGCGGACCAGAAGAACGTACGGGAGCCGTCGCCGCGGGAGCCCGTGCGCGAGCCGTCGCCGCAGGTGAAGGTCCCGGCGTCCCGGGAGCACGCGGAGCACGCCGGGTCTGGACGGGCCGCGCGGTGACCCCGTAACGTCGGCGGGCGAGGCGGTAACTACCACTGCTAGTTTTCCGCCGCGCCGCACACACACCGCACGTCCGTCACACCGCACCGCACGCAACGACCCGCACCGCACGTCATAGTGAGCCGAGCAGCCGCCGGAGGGCCAGGAATGTCCGCACCTTCTCAGAGTCCGAAGCTTCCGCCCTTCGACCCCGGCGACCCGCTCGGCATCGACGATCTGCTGGCCCCCGAGGACCTCGCGATCCGCGAGACCGTACGGACCTGGGCAGCCGACCGCGTCCTGCCGCACATCGCGGACTGGTACGAGCGCGGCGAACTCCCCGGCATCCGTGACCTCGCCCGCGAGCTCGGCTCGATCGGCGCCCTCGGGATGTCGCTCCAGGGCTACGGCTGCGCGGGCGCGTCCGCGGTCCAGTACGGCCTGGCCTGCCTGGAGCTGGAGGCCGCCGACTCCGGCATCCGCTCGCTCGTCTCCGTACAGGGCTCCCTCGCCATGTACGCGATCCACCGCTTCGGCTCCGAGGAGCAGAAGCAGCGCTGGCTGCCCGGCATGGCCGCGGGCGAGATCATCGGCTGCTTCGGCCTGACCGAGCCCGACCACGGCTCCGACCCGGCCGGGATGCGGACGTACGCCAAGAAGGACGGCGCCGACTGGGTGCTGACGGGCCGCAAGATGTGGATCACGAACGGGTCGGTGGCGGGGGTGGCCGTCGTCTGGGCGCAGACGGACGACGGAATCCGCGGCTTCGTCGTGCCGACCGACGCCGCCGGCTTCTCGGCGCCCGAGATCAAGCACAAGTGGTCACTGCGCGCCTCGGTCACCAGCGAGCTGGTCATGGACGAGGTACGGCTGCCCGCCGACGCCGTACTGCCGGAGGTCACGGGGCTCAAGGGGCCGCTGAGCTGCCTGAGCCACGCGCGGTACGGAATCGTGTGGGGCGCGATGGGCGCCGCCCGGGCCAGCTTCGAGGCGGCGGTCGACTACGCGAAGACGCGCGAGCAGTTCGGCCGGCCGATCGGCGGCTTCCAGCTCACCCAGGCCAAGCTCGCCGACATGGCGGTCGAGCTGCACAAGGGCATCCTGCTCGCCCACCACCTCGGGCAGCGCATGGACGCGGGACGGCTGCGCCCCGAGCAGGTCAGTTTCGGCAAGCTCAACAACGTGCGGGAGGCCATCGAGATCTGCCGCACGAGCAGGACGATCCTCGGCGCGAACGGGATCTCGCTGGAGTACCCGGTGATGCGGCACGCGACGAACCTCGAATCGGTGCTCACCTACGAGGGCACCGTGGAGATGCACCAGCTCGTGCTGGGCAAGGCGCTCACCGGCCTGGACGCCTTCCGGTGAGCGTCTCGCCCATCAGCTCTGGTTGAAGAAGCCGTGCGTGTCGCGGCTCGCGGCCTCACCGCTGACGACCTCGGTGTCCGCGGGGCTCAGCAGGAAGACGCGGTTCGCGACGCGCTCGATCGAACCGCGCAGGCCGAAGGTGAGACCGGCGGCGAAGTCGACGATGCGCTTGGCGTCGGAGGGCTCCATGGACGTGAGGTTCATGATGACCGGGACACCGTCCCGGAAGAGCTCCCCGATGCCGCGCGCGTCCCGGAAGCCGTCCGGGGTGACCGTGGCGATCCGGGGGCTCTTGTCGTCGGCGGACTCGGAGACCGCCTTGACCCGCGGGTCCGTGACCCAGGGCTCGGCCGTCTCGTTGTTTCCCTCGGCGTACTCGTCGTCGTAGTAGCGGTCGTCGTCGCTGTCCTCGACGAGCCCGAGCCAGGCACTGGCCTTGCGCACCGATCCCATGGGACGCCTCCTTTCACCGCGGTCGGTCTGTGTACCGCTCCCCCTATCGTCGTCCATCATGCGGATTGCGCGCCAAGTGGATAGCCGCCGCGCAGGGGATTCGTGACGGTACTGGTGCAGAAGTTGTGGCGATTCGTCAAGGTCCGTCCTGTGTCCGGCTGCTGACAGGGTGAAAAATAGGACCGTCGGGCCACACGGGTGATGAGGGGGACGGACGGGTGAACACCCGGCCCCCGCGACCGCCTCGGTACGATGCGGGCCGCACCGTTCAACAACTCTCGGGGGAGCGCCTTGTTCGGAATCGTCAGGCCATGCAGCCATCGGCTCACCGAGGGGCTCAGGACCGAGTGGATGGCCCATCTCTGTGGCCTGTGCCTCGCACTTCGCGGTGACCACGGTCAGCTCGCGCGGGTCGTCACCAACTACGACGGGCTCATCGTCTCGGTTCTGACGGAGGCTCAGTCCGAGCGCGTCACGGGCTGGCGGCGCACGGCGGGACCCTGTCCCCTGCGCGCGATGCGCACCGCGCCCGTGGCGCAGGGCGAGGGGGCCAGGCTCGCGGCCGCCGTCTCGCTGGTGCTGGCTTCGGCGAAGATGCGGGACCACGTCGCCGACCGGGACGGGCTGTTGGCCCGCAAGCCGGTGGCGGCGGCGGCCCGGCGGGTCGCCGCCGGCTGGGACAGGGCGGGCGCGCGTACGGGCGCCTCGCTGGGCTTCGACACGGCGCTGCTGGTCGACGCGGTGGACCGGCAGGCCGGGATCGAGGCGCTGGCGGGGCCGGGCACCTCCGTCCTGACGGTCACCGAACCGGCCGAGACGGCCACCGCCGCGGCCTTCGCGCACACCGCCGTACTCGCCGGCCGGCCCGAGAACGCCGCGCCGCTCGCGGAGGCCGGCCGGCTCTTCGGCCGGCTCGCGCACCTGCTGGACGCCGTGGAGGACCTGGAATCTGACGCCGCGTCGGGTGCGTGGAACCCGCTGACGGCCACCGGGACCACGCTCGCCGAGGCGCGCAGGCTCTGCGACGACGCCGTGCACGGCGTACGGCTCGCTCTGCGCGACGCGCACTTCACCGACGACAAGCTGGCGCACGTACTGCTGGCGCACGAGCTGAGCCGCTCCGTGGACCGGGCGTTCGGAACGGCGGCCTGCGGCCACCAGGGGCAGGTCCAGGCGTACGGGGCGCCGCCGCCCGGGACCGGGCACGGCGGCGGCAATCCGTACGGCTCGAACAACCCCTACGGCGGCAACCCCTACGGCGGCGCGGGGGCGGGGGCTCCGGGCGGCGGTTACGGCGGATACGGCCCGCCCGGCGGTCCGGGCGGTCCCGGCTTCACGGGGGAGCCGCACCGGCCCGCGAGGCGCGGCTTCTGGGCGGGGTGCGCCGTCGCGATCGGGCTGTGCTGCACGTGCAAGCTGTGCTGCGCCAAGGAGTACGAGGGCGCCTGGTCGCGCAAGAGGCGCGAGGGCCTGTGCCACAAGTGCGACTGCGACTGCTGCGAGTGCTGCGGCTGCGACTGCTGACGCGGCCACCCCCCCGCCCGGGCCGCTCCCGCTGCCACCCGCTTCCGACTGCTTCCGCTGCCGGGCGCTCCGGCAGCCGGTCCCCGTCGCGGCCCCGGGCCGGCCCGTGCGGGGCGTCCCCGGGGCGGCGTGGCCGGGGCCCGTGTGGACCGTTGGTGTGGAGGAGCATCCCCCGGCGGGACTGGCAGCGCCGGCGTGAGCGGCGCGCCGAGACGGTCTCCGCGCCGTACGGTCCGCTCTCGCCCACCGGCACGCACTGGCTCTCCGACTACCCGGAGGGGTGCATTACGGGCGTGCCGGGCCGGTGGACGGGCGACGGCGACGAGGTCGTCCCGACCGCCTCGCCGCACGACGGGATCACGGTCGACGCGGGGCCGCCGGCCCGGCGAGGTCCGGCTGAGCGCCGCCACCGGGCCACGGTGACGGTCGACTCGACCGGTCCGCTGCCGCCGTGCGCCTTCGCCGGCCACTTCGTCCGCCCGCTCCCGCCGCCGGTCGGCACGCTCCCGGCGGGGGAGCGGAACCGTATCGACCGCTGGCCCGTCCCAAGGGCGGACACCACCGCTGGGAGCATCCCGTCGGACGCGCCACCGCCCGGCGGACCGGTGCCGCACCCGCCCCGCCGGCCCCAGCGCCGCCGGGGCCGCGAGCCGTGCCCGGACGCGCGCGAGGCCGAAAGGCGCCCTTGCGCGCGCTGTTGGCGCCCCGAATACTCCCGAGAAGCGCTTGTCAGGAGCACGACCTATCCGGAATCCGGACGGGTTCTCTGACTGCGCCTCACGGACCCCTGCTCACCCCACGAGCGGGTCCCCTACTTCCCTCGGGAGGAACGAAACGTGAGGATCAAGCGCACTACCCCCCGCAGTGGCACAGCCAGACGGTCCCGCCTGATCGCCGTCACGGCAGGTCTCGTCGCCGCAGCCGCACTCACCGTACCGAGCGCCAGCGCCGACACGGCCGGCACGTTCAGCGCCAACCAGCTCGCCTCCGCGAGTGACGCGGTCCTCGAAGCCGATGTCGCCGGTACCGCCTGGCACGTCGACAAGGCCAAGAACACCCTGGTGGTGACGGCCGACAGCACCGTCTCCGCCGCCGAGATCGCCAAGATCAAGCGGGAGGCCGGTGCGAACGCGTCCGCCATCCGCGTCGAGCGCACCCCCGGCAAGTTCTCCAAGCTCCTCGCCGGCGGCGACGCGATCTACGCCACGAGCTGGCGCTGCTCGGCGGGCTTCAACGTCCGCAACAGCGCGGGCACGTACTTCTTCGTGACCGCCGGCCACTGCACCGACGGCAACCCGCCCTGGTACACCAACTCCTCCCGTACCACGAGCATCGGCCCGACGGCCGGATCGAGCTTCCCGGGCAACGACTACGGCCTCGTGCGGTACGCGAACACCTCGCTCGCGCACCCCGGCACCGTCGGCAACCAGGACATCACCAGCGCGGCCAACGCCACGGTCGGCATGTCCGTCACGCGTCGCGGCTCCACCACCGGCACCCACAGCGGTTCCGTCACCGGCCTCAACGCCACGGTGAACTACGGCGGCGGCGACATCGTCTACGGCATGATCCGCACCAACGTCTGCGCCGAGCCCGGCGACAGCGGCGGCCCGCTGTACTCCGGCACCCGCGCCATCGGTCTGACCTCGGGCGGCAGCGGCAACTGCTCCTCCGGCGGCACGACCTTCTTCCAGCCGGTCACCGAAGCGCTGAGCGCGTACGGAGTGAGCGTCTACTAGCAGAGCGCCGCACCGCGGGCCCCGGGCCCGGAGAACGCGGCCAGCGGCACATCAGTCCCCGTCCGGTCCGACCGGGCGGGGACTCGTCGTGCGCAACGCGCCCTTTCGCCGCACGAGTTGACCGCACTGCGTGCCGGGACCGCCGGAATCCGGTCCGCAGGGGCGAGTACCGGACAGGACTAGTCCTCACCCGCTGTTTCCCCCGCGGTCGCACGCGGTGTTCGCGAACGCGACCGGCACATGCGGCGCCCGGCTTGTAAAGACCTCGCGGGCGCACCGGGGTTGTCGTGTGCGCGTCCTGAAGTCGACCTTGTGTGCGACCGATCGGCCTCGGAATAGTGGGCGTACTCGGACCTGCCCCCCACTTCGCAGGGCCGAACCCCCCACAGGAGGTCATTACGTGAAGCACCGACGCATAGCCAAGCGGCGTGTGGCGATCGCGGGAGCAGGCATCGCGGCCCTCGTAGCAGCGGGAGTCACCTTGCAGACTGCGAACGCGAGCGAGGAAACCCCTCGGTACACCGTCAAGTCGCTGTCGGCGAGCGGGGCCGGAAAGCTCGCATCCGACCTCGACTCGCTGCTGGGCGCCGACGCGGCAGGGGCGTACTACGACAGCGAGTCCAAGGCGCTCGTGGTCAACGTCGTGGACGAGGCCGCGGCCCAGGGCGTGCGGAAGGCGGGCGGCAAGGCCAGAATCGTCGAGAACTCCCTCGCGGAGCTGACGGCCGTGCGCGGCACCCTGACCGACAAGGCCGCCATTCCCGGCACTTCGTGGGCCACCGACCCGGTGACCAACAAGGTCGTCGTGACGGCGGACCGTACGGTCAAGGGCGAGGCGTGGGCGAAGCTGGAGAAGGTCGTCGGCGCGCTCGGGGAGAAGGCCGAACTGAAGAAGTCGGCCGGGGAGTTCAAGCCCCTCATCGCGGGCGGCGACGCGATCCTCAACGGCGGCGGGCGGTGCTCGCTCGGCTTCAACGTCGTCAAGGACGGCGCTCCGCACTTCATCACGGCGGGTCACTGCGGCCGGGCCGGCACCCAGTGGACGGACTCCACGGGCGGGGCGCTCGGCACGATGGCCGCCTCGACGTTCCCCGGCAACGACTTCGCGCTCGTGAAGTACGACGACGGGGTCGAGCACCCGAGCGAGGTCAACCTCTACAACGGCAGCACCCAGCCGATCACCAAGGCGGGCGAGGCGACCGTCGGCATGAAGGTGACGCGCAGCGGTTCCACCACGCAGGTGCACGACGGTGAGGTCACCGCGCTCGACGCGACCGTGAACTACGGCAACGGCGACATCGTGAACGGGCTCATCCAGACCACGGTCTGCGCCGAGCCCGGCGACAGCGGCGGCTCGCTCTTCGCGGGCGACACGGCGATCGGGCTCACCTCGGGCGGCAGCGGCGACTGCGCGTCGGGCGGCGAGACGTTCTTCCAGCCGGTGCCGGCGGCGCTGGCGGCCCTGGGGGCGGAGATCGGCTGACCCGGCCGGCCGCGAGGCCCCGCGCGCACGCCGCGTACGGGGCCGGCCCCGTACGACCACGAGGCCCCGTCCGGTACGCGCGTACGCCGCGTGCCGGGCGGGGCCGCGCGCCGTACCTTCGCGCCGGCGAAACCCGGGCCCCGCCGCGCCGGCCGGCCTCGGGGGGCCGCGCCCGGCGACCGGCTTCGACTCCGGCCGCTCCGGCGGTCGGCCGCTGACCCGGGCGGGCGCTTCTCCGGCGCCGGGGCTCCGGGCGCGGCGGGCGGGATTCCCGCGCCGCGGGTTCCCGGCCCCGGCGGCGGGCGCGCGCTGCGGACCTAGGCGCCGCGCGGGTGCCCATCCGCCGCGGGGCCGCGGCGCAGGGCCGCCATGGCCAGGGTGACCGCGCTGCCCGCGACCGCCCACGCGGCGAGGACCAGGAGCGGGCCGAGGAGCGCGTTCCCCTCGAAGTACGCGATCGAGCGGGCCGCCCACGTGCCCGCCCCCGGCGGCAGGGCCGGTCCGATCGCCGCCCAGAACGGCGGCAGCATCGGCAGCGGGAACGCGCCGCCCGCGCTCGGGTTGCCGGCGATCACCACCAGCAGGACCGCCAGGCCGATGCCCACGACACCGGTCAGCGCCTGGAGCCCTAGCGTGAGCGCGCCGACGGCGAAGACGACCAGGGCGCCGAGGCCCCACAGTCCGACGACGCTTCCGGGCAGGGCGCCCAGGACCGGACCCACGATGACCGCGCCGCCGATCCCGCCCGCGATCGAGTAGAGCGCCATGACGCCGAGCCGGATGACGGCACGCTGTCCGTTGGCCGGGCGGGAGCCCGCGCTGATCGCCAGGATCGAGGCGCACAGATAGCCGCCCACGCACCACCCCACGACCAGGTAGAAGCCGGAGAGGCCGTCGAAGTCCTGGTCGGAGGCCGGGGCCACGTCGACGGTCCGCACCTCGCGCTGCTGGACCGCCTCGATCCTGGTCACGAGCGTGGTCAGGGCCGAGGACAGCACGGTGCCGCCGCCCGAGGCGACCAGCAGGGTGTCGGTCTTCGACGCGGGGTCGACGATCAGCGCGCCGTCGATGTCACGGTTCATGATCTGCCGCCGGGCCGCGGCCTCGTCCGCGACCGTACGGGGGTCCAGGGGGCCGCCGGGCAGGTCTTCGAGCCGCTGGACGAGCCGGTCGGCCTCCTGCCCGGGCGCCACGACGGCGAAGGGGACGTCCTTCGGCTCCGGGTGGTGCAGCGCTCCCACGTAGGACGCGATGAACAGCAGCTGGAGCGCCAGCACGCCGATCACGAGCAGCGCGGCCCGTGGCGTGACGGCGTTCCTCACCTCGTCGACGAAGGTCATGCCCCCCACGCTCGGCGGCCCCCGGAGTTTGCGCAGGTGGGGCCGGTCCGAATGGCTGAGGACATGGCTATCGTACGAACGTTCGAAACTTGGTCTATGGTGGAGATGGGGGAGGTGAGACTGGACGGATTCAGGGGACTCAGGAGGTGCGATGCCCGCGTTCACGCATCTGCACACCGTTTCCGGGTTCTCCGTGCGCTACGGCGCCTCTCACCCCGAGCGGCTGGCCGCGCGCGCCGCCGAGCACGGCATGGACGCCCTCGCCCTCACCGACCGCGACACCGTCGCCGGCACGGTCCGCTTCGCCAAGGCCTGCGCGAAGGCCGGCGTCCGCCCGCTCTTCGGCGCGGAGCTGGCGCTGGGTCCCGGGGGACGCAACCGTGACGAGGAGGGGCGTACACAGCGTCTGCGCACGCCCGTGCGCGGCGGGGCCTTCGTCGACGAGTCCGCGCCCCGCGCCACCTTCCTCGCCCGGGACGGCGCGGCGGGCTGGGCGGACCTCTGCGAACTGATCAGCACCGCCCACGAGGCCGGCGGGCGCAACCCCGTCCTGCAGTGGGAGCGCAATCACGGCGACGGGCTCACCGTGCTGCTCGGCCCCGGTTCCGACGTCGGCCGCGCGCTGGCCGCCGGCCGCCCCGACCGGGCCGCCACCCTGCTCGCGCCCTGGCGGGAGGTCTACGGGGACGCCCTGCGCCTCGAAGTCGTCCACCACGGCCGTTCGGGCACGGGCCCCGGCTCGCTGCGGCTGGCCGCCCGCACCCTCGGCCTCGCCGCCGAACAGGGGGTGGCCCCCGTGCTCACCAACGCCGTCCGGTACGCCGACCCGGGCCTCGGGCCGGTCGCCGACGTACTGGACGCGGCCCGCAGGCTCGTCCCCATCGACCCGCGCGGCCCCCTCGACAGCGGCGAGCGCTCGCTCAAGAGCGCGGCGGAGATGGCGCGCACCGCCGAGCTGGTCGCCGAGGCCGCCGGTTACCGCCGGACCGCCGCCCACCGGCTGCTGGCGCTGACCGAGGAGACCGCCGCCGCCTGCCGCGTCGACCCCGAGGACGACCTCGGGCTCGGCACCGTCCACTTCCCCGAGCCGCACCTCGTCGGCGCGGGCCGCCGCACCGCGCAGCGCGTGCTGGAGTCCCGGGCCGCCGCCGGGATGGTGCTGCGCGGCTACGACCGGGGGCCGCGGGCCCGGGAGTACTGGCAGCGGATGCACCACGAGCTGGACATCATCGCCCACCACGGGTTCGCCTCCTACTTCCTCACCGTGGCCGGGGTCGTCGACGACGTGAAGACCATGGGCATCCGGGTCGCCGCCCGCGGCTCCGGCGCGGGCTCGCTCGTCAACCACCTCATCGGCATCGCCCACGCCGATCCCGTCGAGCACCACCTGCTGATGGAGCGCTTCCTGTCCAAGCGGCGCTCCGCGCTGCCCGACATCGACATCGACGTCGAGTCCGCCCGCCGCCTGGAGGTCTACCGCGCGATCATCGGCCGCTTCGGCGCCGAGCGGGTCGCGACCGTCGCCATGCCCGAGACGTACCGGGTGCGTCACGCCGTACGGGACGTGGGCGCCGCGCTCTCCATGGACCCGGCCGAGGTGGACCGCATCGCCAAGGCGTTCCCCCACATCCGGGCGCGCGACGCCCGCGCCGCCATGGAGGAACTGCCCGAACTGCGCCAGCTGGCCGCCGAGAAGGACCGGTACGGGCCCATGTGGGAGCTCGTCGAGGCGCTGGACGCGCTGCCGCGCGGGATCGCCATGCACCCGTGCGGCGTGCTGCTCTCGGACGCCTCGCTGCTGCGCCGCACCCCCGTCATGCCCACCAGCGGCGAGGGCTTCCCCATGTCCCAGTTCGACAAGGACGACGTGGAGGACCTCGGGCTGCTCAAGCTCGACGTACTGGGCGTACGGATGCAGTCGGCCATGGCGCACGCGGTCGCGGAGCTGCGGCGGGCGGCGGACGTGACGCTGGACCTCGACGACCCGGAGCAGGTGCCGCAGGGCGACCCGGCGACGTACGGACTGATCCGCTCGACCGAGACCCTCGGCTGCTTCCAGATCGAGTCGCCGGGCCAGCGGGATCTGGTCGGCAGGCTCCAGCCCGCGACCTTCGGCGACCTGGTCGTCGACATCTCGCTGTTCCGGCCCGGCCCCGTCGCGGCCGACATGGTGCGGCCCTTCATCGAGGCCAGGCACGGCCGCGCGCCCGCCCGCTACCCGCACCCGGACCTGGAGGACGCGCTGCGCGAGACGTACGGCGTGGTCGTCTTCCACGAGCAGATCATCGAGATCCTGCGGATCATGACGGGCTGCGACCGGGGCGAGGCCGACCAGATGCGGCGCGGGCTCTCCGACCCGGGGACGCAGGCGCAGATCCGGGCCTGGTTCGCGGAGCGGACGCGGCAGCGGGGTTACTCGCCCGAAGTCACCGCCCGTACCTGGGAGATCGTCGAGGCGTTCGGGTCGTACGGCTTCTGCAAGGCGCACGCGGTCGCCTTCGCCGTGCCGACGTACCAGTCGGCGTGGCTGAAGGCGCATCACCCCGCGGCCTTCTACGCCGGGCTGCTCACGCACGACCCCGGCATGTACCCGAAGCGGCTGCTGCTCGCGGACGCGCGGCGGCGCGGGGTGCCCGTGCTGCCGCTGGACGTGAACCGGTCGGCGGGCGCTCATCAGATCGAACTGGTGTCTGGCGAAAAGGATGTCAAAGGCTCTTCTAGTGGGACATGGGGAATCCGGCTCGGGCTCATGGACGTCCACGGCATCAGCGAGGCCGAGACCGCGCGGATCGTCGCGGGCCGCCCGTACTCCTCGCTGCTCGACCTGTGGCAGCGCGCCCACCCGAGCAGGCCGGTCGCCGAACGGCTCGCCCAGGTGGGAGCGCTGGACGCGTTCGGCGCCAACCGCCGCGACCTGCTCCTGCACCTGTCCGAACTCCGCGCCGGACAGCGGACCTCGGGCGCGTCCGGCGGTCAGCTCTTCCTCGGCGAGGGGCAGAAGGCGGCCCCGGCCGGCCTGCCCGACCTCACCGAGGCCGAGCGCCTCAGCGCCGAGCTCGGCGTCCTCGGCATGGACGCCTCCCGGCACCTGATGGGGGACCACTACTCCTTCCTCAAGGAGCTGGGCGCGACCTCCGCCAAGCGGCTGCGGCTGGCCGAGGACGGCCAGACCGTCCTGGTCGCGGGCGCCAAGGCCGCCACCCAGACCCCGCCGATCCGCTCGGGCCGCCGGGTCATCTTCACCACCCTCGACGACGGCACGGGCCTGGTCGACATCGCGTTCTTCGACGACAGCCACGCGGCGTGCGCCCACACCGTCTTCCACTCCTGGCTGCTGCTGGTGCGCGGAGTGGTGCAGCGGCGCGGGCCGCGCAGCTTCAGCGTGGTCGCGTCGGCGGCCTGGAACCTCGCGGAGCTCGTGGAACTCCGGCGTACGGGCGGCCTCGACGCGGTCGCGGAGCGGCTGGCGGCCTCCGCGGGACCGGCCGAACAGGCGCCGGGTGAGGACGGGGCCGACGGCGGGCGGACCATCGAACTGCCCACCGGCTACCGGATGAACCCGTGGTCCGACCTCAAGCCCGCGGGCGAAGGCGTGCCGACCGGCCGCAAACTGTGGCATTCGAGCCCGGGGAGCGCGGGATGATCCTCTACGTACGCTTCCACACCGCCGGGACCGGGCTGTCCGAGGCGGCGCTGCCCACCCTGCTCGGACTGATCGAGGACATCACCCCCGTCGTCCAGGCGCTCCCGCCCGACGGCGCGCTCGTCGACGTGCGGGGCGCCGAGCGGTACTTCGGCCGGGACGCGGCCGGGCTCGCCGCCCTGCTGCGGGTACGCGCCCTCGCGCACTGCGGCGCCGACTGCACGATCGGCGTCGGGCCCAACCAGCTGCTGGCCAGGACCGCCGCGCAGGACGCGCCGCCGGGCAGGACGCTGGTCGTGCCCGGCGACCCCGGGGCCGCCGCGGCGTACCTCGGCCGCAAACCCGTCGCCTCGCTCCTCGGCGTCGGCCCCGCCACGGCCCGCACCCTGTGCTCGTACGGGCTCGACACCGTCGGCAGGGTCGCCGCCGCGCCGCTCGCCACCCTCCAGCGGATCGTCGGCGCGCGGGCCGGGCGCGAACTCCAGGAGAGGGCGCGCGGCATCGACCGTACGCCGGTCGTCCCCAACGCGGCCTCCCGCTCGCTCGCCGCCGAACGGCGCTTCGACCGCGACGAGCTGGACCCGGTCCGCCACCGCCGCGCCCTGCTCTCGCTCGCCCAGGAGGTCGGGGTCAGGCTCCGCGGCGAGGAGCAGGTCTGCCGCTCGCTGACGCTCACCGTGCGCTACGCCGACCGCTCCACCACCACCCGCACCCGGACCCTGCCGGAGTCCACGGCCCACTCGGCGGCGCTCACCGCCACGGCGTACGGGCTCTACGCGGCGCTCGGCCTCCAGCGGGCCAGGGTGCGGGCCGTCGCGCTGCGCGCGGAGGGCCTGACCCCGGCGGAACAGGCCGCGCACCAGCTCACGTTCGACCCGGCCGACGAGAAGGCCCGCCGGATCGAGGCGGTCGCGGACCGGGCCCGGGCGAAGTTCGGCCCGCGCGCGGTGCTCCCGGGGTCGCTGTCGGCGTGACGGCCCGCCCCGGAGAGCCGCCGGGCCCCGCTGGTTGACTCTTCGTCAATTTTTACCGACGCGTCGCTTCACTCCTCACCTACTCGCGCGTAATTTGGCGCCAGCACGGCATCAGTGTGATCCGGATCACGCCTCCCTTTCCCCTTGAGCCGCAAGGAGATCACCCGATGCTGCCCTGGAAGCGCGCCCTCAGACCGGCCGCCGCCCTGCTCCTGGTGCTCGCCGCCACCCTCACCCCCACCGCCACGGCGAGCGCCGCCGCGTCCGCCCCCACCAGCGGATGGAACGACTACTCCTGCCGGCCGTCCGCCGCGCACCCCCGCCCGGTCGTCCTCGTCCACGGCACCTTCGGGAACTCCGTCGACAACTGGCTCGGCCTCGCCCCGTACCTGGTCAAGCGCGGCTACTGCGTCTTCTCCCTCGACTACGGGCAACTGCCGGACGTGCCCTTCTTCCACGGCCTCGGCCCGATCGACAAGTCGGCGCAGCAGCTCGACACGTTCGTCGACAAGGTGCTCGCCGCCACCGGCGCACCCGAGGCCGACCTCGTGGGGCACTCCCAGGGCGGCCTGATGCCGCGTCACTACCTCAAGTTCCTCGGCGGGGCCGACGAGGTGAACGCGCTCGTCGGCATCGCGCCCGACAACCACGGCACGACGCTCCTCGGGCTCACCCGGCTCCTCCCGTACTTCCCCGGCGTCGGCCACCTGCTGACCACCAAGACCCCGTCGCTCGCCGACCAGATCGCCGGCTCCGCCTTCCTGACCAGGCTCAACGAGGGCGGCGACACCGTTCCCGGTGTGCGCTACACCGTCATCGCGACCCGGTACGACCAGGTGGTCACCCCGTACCGCTCGCAGTTCCTTGACGGCCCCGGCGTACGGAACGTGCTGCTCCAGGACCTGTGCCCGGTCGACCTGTCCGAGCATGTGGCGATCGGACTGGTCGACCGGATCGCGTTCCACGAGGTGGCCAACGCCCTCGACCCGGCCCGGGCCACCCCGACCACCTGCGCGTCGGCGGCCTGATACACGGCTGCCGCCCCCGCCCGGGAAACGAGGCGGGGGCGGCAGCGGCCGCAGGGCCGGGCCCGGATCGTACGGGCCCGGCCGTTCGTGTGCGGTCGTACTCGTACGCCGCGGTCAGCGGCGGGCGGCCCTGCGGCGGACGGAGGCGAACATCACCGCGGCGCCGAGGGCCAGCGCCGCGGCGCCGCCGACCGCGATGTACGGGGTGGTGCTGTCGCCACCGGTCTCCGCCAGGTTCTCGCCGGCGGCTACCGGCCGAGCGGTGTCGCTCTTCGCCTCCGGCGCGTTGCCGGCGGGCTCCTCGGCGGCGGGCTCGCCGGCGGCCGGCTTCCCGTCGTCGCGGGCGCCGCCCTCGCCGGGAGCGTCCTGTCCGTCGGCGTCCTGACCGGCGGCCGGGGCCGTCACCTCCGCGCCGGTCTCGTGGTCGTCGTCGCCGTGACCGCCGTGCTCCACGGACGACTCGTCGGCGCCGTCGGCGATGTCCTCCTCGCTGGGCGCGGACGCGACCGGGGCCGGGGCGGGGCCCGAGCCGCCGGTGTCCTTGCCGAACACCACGTCGGAGCAGGTGTAGAACGCTTCCGGGCTGTCCGAGCGCTGCCAGACGCTGTAGACGAGATGACGGCCCGACTTGCCCGGGACCGTGCCGTCGAAGACGTAGTCACCGTTCTCCATGGCCGGGTCGGTGACGCTGGCGAAGGGCTGGGCCTCCAGGTCGGACCACTTCAGCGGCTTGGCCGGGTCGTAGCCGTCCTTGGTGATGTACAGGTCGAACGAGCCCTTGTGCGGGGCGGTGCCCTTGTAGCGGAAGGTGTGCTTGCCCGGGGCGAGCTTCGACGACGGCCAGTCGGCGCGCGGCAGGTCCAGGCCCTTGTACTTGTCGTTGCCGGCGCTGCACAGCTTCCCGTCCGGGATCAACTGGCGGTGCTTTCCGGCGGCGTTCGCGATGTTCACCGCGTTCCAGTCGTAGAACGCCTGCACACCACTGGCCGCCACGGCCGCCTTGCACGCCGCCGAGTCCGGGCTCTCCGGGCCCTCCGCGTAACAGGCCGACACGCGGGAGACCGGGTCCGTCATCGAGCCGTGGGCGGAAGCGGGCGCGGCGGACAGGACGGTCAGCGCGAGCGGCGCGACGCCGAGGGCGGCGATCGAGGCGGCTGTACGGCGGCGAGCGGTCATCGGGACGTTCTCCTTGCGGTGGGGAAGCGTGCGGGGGCACGGGGACGGGATCGAGTCCGGCGGCGCGGCCCCCCGAAACCAGCGGCGCCGACGGACTGAACCCGCCCCGGCGCACAGCACGCTAGCCCCGGACAGCGGCGAAAACCGCTGCTGAGAGGCGTCCTGGGCGATCTTTATGCCGGCTTTAAGGAGACGCTAAGCCGAGCCTCAGGAACCGGCGGGCATACGGACCCCGCCGCGCGAACCGGTCCGTGCGGCGGGCGCGCCCGGCGGCCCGCACGCTCGGCCGGCCCGCAGGCGATTGCGCCCGGCCGGCCCGTACGCGAGAACGGTCAACCGGCCCGTACGCGCCCCGAACCGCTCAGCCGGTCCACCGGTAGCGCCGCTCCGGCCGTCCCGTCCCCCCGTACCGCAGCGTCACCTCGGCGCGGCCCGTGTCGGCGAAGTACTCCAGATAGCGCCGCGCGCTGACGCGGGACAGCGCGCCGGCCTCGGCGCACTCGGTGGCGGACAGGCCCCCGGAGTGCTCCCGCAGGGTGCGCTCCACCAGCTCCGCCGTGTGCGCCGCGAGACCCTTCGGAAGCTCGCGCGAGCCGGGCGGGCGGGTGCCGAAGATCTGGTCGACGTCGGTCTGACGCGCCTCGCCCTGCTCGACGAGCTCGTCGAACCGGGCCCGCAGCGACGCCACGTGCCGCAACTGCTCCTGCAACGCGGCCCGGTTGAACGGCTTGATCAGGTAGTGCAGGGCCCCCGCCCGCAGCGCCGCCCTGATGATCTCCGCATCCCGGGCCGCCGTGATGAACAACGCGTCGACGGTGTGCCCGCTCGCGTACCGCTCCTCCGCCGCGCGCAGCTCGCGCAGTACACCGATCCCGTCCATGTCCGGCAGATACACGTCGAGCAGGACCAGGTCGGGACGGAACCGCTCGGCCGCACGCAGCGCCTCGGCGCCGCTGTGCGCCACCGCGACGACCGTGAACCCGTCCATCGCGGACACGTAGCGGCTGTGCAGCTTGGCGACCATGAAGTCGTCGTCCACCACCAGCACCTTGGTCACCGCGCAAGGCTAGGTCCCGACCACAACGACCACAACGTCCGTTGATTGCGGAAGGGAGACAGCTTGTTCACACGCGGGCAACATGTGGGCCACTTCACACGTCCCCCGAATTCCCCAGCGAGTTCCCCGTTCACACGGACAGGTGGTGGCCCAGGTGCGCATGCGCACTCCCCTCGCCCTGCTCGGCGCGGCACTGCTCGTACTGGTGGGGCCGCCGCTGCTCACCACGGGCAGCGGCGCCGGCACCGGCACACAGATACCCGGCCTGCGCTTCATGGTTCCCAACACGCCCGGCGGCGGTTACGACATCACGGCCCGTACGGCCGCGAAGAACGCCGAGGACGCCGGGCTCACCCACAACATCGAGGTCTTCAACCTGCCGGGCGCCGGCGGCACCGTCGGCCTCACCCGGCTCGTCGGCGAGCACGGCAACGGCAAACTCGCCATGTCGATGGGCCTCGGCGTCGTCGGCGCCGTACACACCAACAAGTCGCCCACGACCCTCGGTGACACGACTCCGATCGCCCGGCTCACCGAGGAGCAGGACATCGTCGTCGTCGCCAAGGACTCCCCGTACAAGACCATCGACGACCTCGTCGCCGCCTGGAAGAAGGACCCCGCCAAGCTCCCCGTCGGCGGCGGCTCCTCGCCCGGCGGGCCCGACCACCTCGCGCCGATGCTGATGGCGAAGGCGGCCGGCATCCGGCCGAAGACCGTCAACTACGTCCCGTTCGACGGCGGCGGCGAACTGCTCGCCTCCATCCTCGGCGGCAAGGTCGCCTTCGGCGTCTCGGGCGTCGGCGAGTACCTCGACCAGATCGAGGCGGGCGAGCTGCGCCTGCTCGCCGTCACCGGGCCCGAGCGCGTCAAGGGCCTCGACGCCCCCACGCTGCGCGAGTCGGGCCTGGACACGGACTTCACCAACTGGCGCGGCGTCGTGGCGCCGCCCGGACTCACCGACGCCGAGCGCGACAAGCTCGTCACCCTCGTCGAGAAGCTGCACGCATCGCCCGAGTGGCGGGAGTCGATGCAGAAGAACGGCTGGGACGACGCGTTCCTGACCGGCGAGAGGTTCGGCGACTTCCTGGACGAACAGGACAAGCGCGTGGACTCGGTCCTGAAGGAGCTGGGGCTGTGACGACCGGAATGAAGCCCCCCGCCCGCACCCCCCGCTCCTGGCTGCGCGAGCACTCCGAGATCGGCGTCGGCGCGCTGCTGTTCCTCCTCGGCGTCCTCGTGCTCACCGACGCCCTCACCATGGACGTCGACATCACCCAGCGCGGCCCCGTCGGCCCCAGGACCGTCCCCGTCGTCGTCGGCGCCGGCCTGCTGCTCGTCGCCGTACTCCTCACCGTCGACGTCCTGCGCGGCGGTCGCGGCGAGGCCGAGGGCGGCGAGGACATCGACCTCGGCGAACCGGCCGACTGGCGTACGGTCCTGCTCCTCACCGGCGTCTTCCTCGGCAACGCCGTCCTCATCGGCCCGCTCGGCTTCCCGATCGCCGGGGCGCTGCTCTTCTGGGGCTCGGCGTACGCCCTCGGCAGCCGCCATTACGACCGCGACCCGCTCATCGCGGCCGGCCTCTCCCTCGTCACGTACGTCGTCTTCGACAGCCTGCTCGGAGTCCCGCTCCCCGGCGGCCCCCTGATGGAGGTGCTCTGACCCATGGACTCCCTCAACTCCCTCCTCGACGGCTTCGGCACGGCCCTCACCCCCGTCAACCTCCTCTGGGCCGCCCTCGGGGTGCTGCTCGGCACGGCCATCGGCGTCCTGCCCGGCATCGGCCCCGCGATGGCGGTCGCCCTGCTGCTCCCCGTGACGTACGGGCTGGAGCCGACCGGCGCGTTCATCATGTTCGCGGGCATCTACTACGGCGCCATGTTCGGCGGCTCCACGACCTCGATCCTGCTCAACACCCCGGGCGAGAGCGCGGCGGTGGTGGCGGCCGTCGAAGGCAACCCGATGGCGAAGGCGGGACGCGGCGCGCAGGCGCTCGCCGCCGCCGCCGTCGGCCACTTCGCCGGCGGCATGATCGGCACGGTCCTGCTGGTCGCGCTCGCCCCGACCGTCGCCTCGCTCGCGGTGGACATCGGCGCGCCCGACTACTTCGCCGTCATGGTGCTGGCCTTCATCGCGGTGACGTCCGTACTCGGATCCTCCCGGGTCCGGGGCGCCGCCTCGCTCCTCATCGGCCTCACCATCGGCCTGGTCGGCCTCGACGGCATGACCGGCCGGCAGCGCCTCACGTTCGGTTCCCTCCAGCTCGCCGACGGCATCGACGTGGTGATCGTCGCGGTCGGCCTCTTCGCCATCGGCGAGGCGCTGTGGGTCGCCGCGCACCTGCGGCGCGCGGTGCCCGAGCCCATCCCGGTCGGACGCCCCTGGCTCGGCCGGGCCGACGTGAAACGCACCTGGAAGCCGTGGCTGCGCGGGCCGTTCATCGGGTTCCCGTTCGGCGCCATCCCGGCCGGCGGGGCGGAGATCCCGACCTTCCTGTCGTACGTCACGGAGAAGCGCCTCTCGCGGCACAAGGAGGAGTTCGGCAAGGGAGCCATCGAGGGCGTGGCGGGCCCGGAGTCGGCGGCCTCCGCCTCGGCGGCGGGCACCCTCGTGTCGATGCTGACCCTGGGCCTGCCCACGACGGCCGTCGCCGCCGTGATGCTGGCGGCTTTCCAGCAGTACGGCATCCAGCCCGGCCCCCTGCTCTTCGAGCGCGAACCCGACCTGGTGTGGGGCCTGATCGCCTCGCTCTTCGTCGGCATGGTGCTGCTGCTCCTGCTCAACCTGCCGCTCGCGCCGCTCTGGGCGAAGCTGCTGCGCATCCCGCGCCCGTACCTCTACGCGGGGATCCTCTTCTTCGCCGCCGTCGGCGCGTACGCGGTGGGCGGTGAGGCGCTCGACCTGGTGATCCTGCTGATCATCGGCCTGATCGGGTTCGGCATGCGACGGTACGGGCTGCCGGTGCTGCCCGCGGTGATCGGCGTCATCCTCGGCCCGGCCGCCGAACAGCAGCTGCGGCGGGCCCTCCAGATCAGCGACGGAAGCGTGACGGGACTGTTCGACACCCCCTTCTCGGTGACGGTCTACGCCGTGATCGCGGTCCTGCTCGCCTGGCCCTGGCTGAAGAAGGCCGTGGTCCGCCGCCGTAACGTGTCGGCATGACCGACGCGACCGTCCGCCCCGCCACGCCCGCCGACGTACCGGAGGTGAAGGCCGTGACCGACGCGGCCTATCACCACTACATCGAGCGCATCGGTGTCGTACCGGGCCCGATGGAGGCCGATCACGGCGCGAACGTCGCGGCGGGGCGGGTGTTCGTCACCGGCGACCCGATCACGGGGGTGCTGGTCCTCGTCCCCCACGAGGACCACCTCTGGGTGGACTCCGTCGCCGTCCACCCCGACGCCCAGGGCGCCGGCACGGGCCGCCGCCTGCTCGCCTTCGTGGAGACGTACGCCCGCTCGCTCGGGCTGCACGAGGTGCGGCTGCTGACGAACGCGAAGATGTGGGAGAACCAGAGGATGTACACCCGCTACGGCTACGAGCCGGTGGAGCGGCGGGTGCGGGGCGCGTACGACCGCATCCACTACCGCAAGCGGCTGCCGGCGTGAGCGCGACTGTCGGTGGCGGCTGCGACGATCGGAACCATGACGAGGACTGACTGGGACGCCACCGCCGACTCCTTCGACCGGGAGCCGGACCACGGCCTGCTCGACCCCGGCGTGCGCGCGGCATGGCGGGCGCGCATGAGGACGTGGCTGCCCGCGGAGCCGTCCGACGTGCTCGATCTCGGCTGCGGTACGGGCAGCCTGTCGCTCCTGGCGGCCGAACAGGGCCACCGCGTGACGGGGGTGGACCGCTCGCCGCGCATGGTCGACCTGGCGCGGATCAAACTCGCGGGCGCACAGGCGGAGATCCTGGTCGGCGACGCGTTCCGGCCGCCGGTCGGCGAGCGCCGGTTCGACGTGGTCATGGCCCGCCACGTGCTCTGGCTGCTGCCCGACGCGGGCGCCGCGCTGCGGCACTGGTGCTCACTGCTCAGGCCCGGCGGGCGGCTGCTGCTCGTCGAGGGCGTCTGGGCCGGCGACGGCATCCCGGCGGCCGAGGTGATGGAGGCGCTGGCCCCGCTCACCTCGCACGTACGGCACGAACCGCTGTCCGCCGACGCCTCCCTGTGGGGCCGCGCGGTCGACGACGACCGGTACGCGCTGGTCGCCCGGCCCGTGCCGCGCCCCCGGCACAGGGAAGTGGTCGACGTGCACCTCTTCCTGCGCCGGGGCGACGAGGTGCTGCTCGCCCGCCGGGCCGGCACCGGGTACGCCGACGGGCTGCTGCACGCGCCTTCGGGACACGTCGAGGACGGCGAGGACGTACGGCAGGCGATGATCCGCGAGGCGGCGGAGGAGATCGGCGTCACGCTGGCCCCGGACGAATTGCGCGTGGCCCTGGTCATGCAGCACCGGGGGCCCGGCGGCGCCCCGAGGACGGGCTGGTTCTTCGAGGCGGAGTGCGGCGCGGACCGCGAACCGTACAACCGGGAACCCGACAAGTGCTCCGGGCTTGCCTGGCATTCGCTGCACGCCGTGCCCGCCGACCTGGTCGCCTACTGCCGGGCCGGCCTCGACGCGTACCTGGCGGGCGAGCGCTTCGTCCTCCACTGGCACGAGGACGGCGACTCGGTGGCCCACGACGAAGCGGGGGAGCGGCGGGCGGTCCACCTGCCGGCGACGGGGGCGCCGGGCTGAGTGTCCGTACCCGTGCGGGGGTGAGCGCGCCGGCGGCAGGATGTGCGCATGACCCGTCTTCCGCGTGTGTTCGCCGCCCTGCTGCTTCCGGTCGTGCTCAGTGCCTGTGGCGCGGAGAAGGCAACCGAAACCGAAACCGGCGCGGGAACCGGCGCCCCGTCGTCGCACGAACTCGCCGCGCGGGCGGGTGAGTCGGCGCTGGAGCTCGTATACGTCACCGAGGTCCCGGGGTTCGAGTTGGCGAAGCAGTCCGTCGGCGTCATCGGCCACGACGGCTTCTTCGCCGCGTACGTATCCGCCGGCACCGGCGGACAGATACAGCTGTCGGTCGACCGGAAGCAGCCCGACCGGTCGGGCTGCCCGAAGCCGGCGGAGGGCTCCGCCACGGCCGGCGGCGGCGCGTGCGAACGCGACGGCGACCTCTGGTACCGGGCGACGGGCACCACCCACGAGTACGCGCGGGCGCACGACGGGCACGTGGTGCGGGTCGGGGCCGACGCCGGGCTCGTGGACCGCGCCACGCTGCGGCGCGCCGCCGAGAACGCGCACCGCGCCGACACGGGGGAACTGGACGAGGTGCTCCCGCCGAGCGGCCGGGTCTCCGGCGACGGGGCCGGGGCCGACGAGATGCCCGAGCGCGGCGACCTGCCCCCGGTGGGCGACGGCGCGCCCCGCAACGACGTCGGCGCGTCCGGCTGATCCGCCGCCGGCGGCTCAGTGGCCGAGCAGCTCGGCGAGGCCCCCGCCGCGGGCCCGCAGCTCCAGGGCGTCGAGGGCGCGGCTCGCCTCGGCCGCCGCCCCCGGGTCACGCGCCGCGAGCCCGCTCGCCGCGAACTCGTCCTCGTCCAGACGCAGGACCTGCGCGCCGTCCGCCGACACCCACAGGTCGAGGTCCAGGTCCTCCACCTCCACCCGGCCGTCCGCGACGACCGCCGGGCGCGTCACGTCGCAGTACCAGCCCTTCAGTGCGCCGTCACCCGCCCTGACCTCCTTCACGGCGTACCACCGGTCCCGCCAGTAGTGCTCGGTGAACACGTCCCCCGGTTCGAACCGTACGAAGCCGAAGTCCCGTACGCCCGGAGCCGCCCACGGCGCGCGCACCACGAGGTGCGTGCCGTCGTCGGACAGGACGGACGCCGGGTAGCGGATCTTCGTACGCCCGGCCTTGACGAGGGCCACCTCGATCCCGTCGCCCCTACCGGCCGAGTTCATGGACATGGCGTACCTCCGAGGCGCAGATGTCGTAGCCGAACCACCGGTTGACGGCGAGCATGGGCCCGTTGTCCGCGTCGTTGCTGGTGTACGCGTCCGTGTAGCCGGCGGCCCTGGCCCGGTGCAGTGAGTCCGCCTTGGCGAGCTTCGCGAAACCCCGGCCGCGGTGGGCGCGCAGCGTGCCGGTCATGCCGGACCAGTAGCGGCTGAGGCCGTCCGTGTGCGCCGCCGTGAACGCCGCGACCCGGCCGTCGGCCATCACGACCGTCGACAGGCCGTGGTCGAGGAGCGGATGGTTCCAGGTGTGGTTGACCCAGTCGTCGAAGTCCGTGAAGTCCGTGTTGATGTCGCTCGGTTCGTCGGCGGTGGCCTGCGCGTCGGCCTCGAACATCGGCCTGGGGTCGCCGGAGAAGTCCGCCGCCGTGCGCAGTTCCACCCCGGCGGGCAGGGACGGCCGCTCGGGAAGCGGGCCGTTCGCCAGGTCGAGGCGCTGGAAGTGCTGGGACCGGGTCGGCCGGTAGCCGTGCTTCCCGGCGAACGCGCGCGACTCGGGTGTGTCCAGCGCCCACGCGTAGACGGCCGTGGCCCCTTCGGCGGCGAGGTGCTCCTGCGCCGCGCGCAGCAGCAGCGCCCCCGCGCCCCGGCGGCGGTGGCCCGGTCCGACGTGCGGGGTGACGAACGACTGGCCCGGATCGGTGCTGTCGTACGCGATGCCGGCGAGCGCCGTGCCGATGACCTCGCCGTCCTCCTCGGCGACCAGCATGCGCTGCTTCTTGTCCGGGTGCGCCGTCTCCCGCTCGAAGGCGACGGACTCCCTGGTCGTCACCGTGAAGGGAACGGAGGCGCGGCGTACCCGGACCCAGGCGTCGGTGTCGGCGGGCGTGAAGTCACGTACGAGCAAGGTCATGGAGCGGCACGTTACGCGCGGGAGGTCGTCCGGTGCCTCCCCTTTTCCGGCGGTGGGGGACAATCGGGCCGTGACCTTGAACATCTCCGTGGACGCGGACTCCGGTACCGCCCCGTACGAGCAACTGCGCACCCAGATCGCGGAACAGGCCCGTGCCGGTGAGCTGCCGGTGGGCTACCGGCTGCCGACCGTGCGCGGCCTCGCGGAGGACCTCGGTCTCGCCGCGAACACCGTCGCGAAGGCGTACCGCGCGCTGGAGAGCGACGGGGTGATCGAGACACGGGGGCGCAACGGGACGTTCGTGGCGGCGGCGGGCGACGCGGCGGAACGCCAGGCCGCGGCGGCGGCCGCCGGGTACGCGGACCGCGCCCGGCGCCTGGGCCTCGGCCACGAGCAGGCGCTGGCGGCGGTGCGGGACGCCCTGCGAGCGGTGTACGGGGAGTAGGCAGGGGCCGCGGCGGGAAGCCGCCCCGCGCACCTGGCCCCCCGCCTCGCTACAGGTACAGCCCCGCGTCCTGGCCGTCGGCCTGCGCCGGGACCGACGCCGGGCCCGTGCCGCGGCGCAGCGCGTACAGCTCCGCCAGCGTCGCGCCGTCGCGGCCGACGCCCTCCTCGGTGCCCAGCCAGCCCACCGCCTCGGCCCGCGTCAGCGACCCGACCTCGATGCGCGCCATGCAGCGCCCCGGCCGCACCACCGCCGGGTGCAGGCGCTCCAGGTCCTCGTTGGTGGTGACGCCGACCAGCACGTTGCGGCCCTGCCCCAGCAGCCCGTCCGTCAGGTTGAGCAGCCGGGAGAGGGCCTGGCCCGCCGTGTGCCTGGCCTCGCCCCTGATCAGCTCGTCGCAGTCCTCCAGCAGGAGCAGCCGCCACCGGCCCTTGGCCGAACCGTCGTCCTCCCCGATCGCGATGTCCATCAGGTAGCCGACGTCGTTGAACAGTCGCTCCGGGTCCAGGACGCAGTCGACCTGGCACCAGTCGCGCCACGAGCGCGCCAGCGTGCGCAGCGCGGACGTCTTGCCCGTACCCGGCGGCCCGTGCAGCAGGAGCAGCCGGCCGGCGATGTCCTCGGGGGTCACCTTCATCAGGCGGTCGAGGGCGCCGGCGACCGGAGCGGTGTAGTTCGGCCGCACCTCCTCCCACGTACCGGCGGAGATCTGCCGGGTGGTGCGGTGCGGGCCCCGGCGCGGGGAGACGTACCAGAAGCCCATCGTGACGTTGTCGGGCTGGGGTTCCGGCTCGTCCCGCACCCCGTCCGTCGCCTGTTCGAGGATCTGTTCCGCGAGCTCGGAGGTGGTGGCCGTCACCGTGACGTCCGCGCCGCGGGTCCACCGCGAGACCAGCAGCGTCCAGCCCTCCCCCTCGGCGAGCGTCGCGCCGCGGTCGTCGTCGCGGGCGGCGCGCAGGACGCGCGCGGACGGCGGGAGCAGGGTGGCGCCCGGTCTGACCCGGTCGATCGACCTGCTGTGGGAGTACGGCTGCTCACCGGTCGCGAAACGGCCGAGGAACAGCGCGTCGACGACGTCCGACGGCGAATCGCTGTCGTCGACGTTCAGCCGGATCGGCAGAGCGGCCTCAGGGTTTGCGGACATGGCGCCCATGATCCGGCACGGGGCCGTCCCGTGCACCCGGTTTCCGACGTTCATCCGTTCCAGGGAACAGCGTGCCGTTACGTACCGGTTCCGCTGATACCTGACGGAATGGCACCACCTGCCGATACGCTGGTGGTGATGGGACGCCATGGGTGGGAATCCGGGACAAGGCGGTGGCGGCTCACCGCGCTGATCGGCGTGGGACTGGCCGCGATCGCCCTCGTAGTGACGATGTTCGCGACTCTTCCCGACGACGCGGGGAAGGGCCGTGACATGGGCACCAGCACGGACGGCGACAAGGTGCACGGCACCCCCGCGCCGCCGCGCGGCGCCCCGAGGCCCGAGCTCGGCTGGGGCTTCACACACACGCAGTACAGCGCCGACGAGGGGAACGCCGACGCCCGCCGCCGGGCCGAGGAGACGCTCTCCGCGCAGCCGTTGCCGCAGATCCAGCACATCATGGGCTGGGGCGCCGAGAACCCGGAGCCGTCCCCCGGCCGCTACCGGTTCGACGAGCTGGACAGCCGCGTCGACCTGATCCGCAGGACGGGCGGCACCCCCGTCATCACCCTGTGCTGCGCGCCCGACTGGATGAAGGGCGGCGAGGCGGGGTCGGACAACACCGACTGGAGCAGGGAGGCGCTGGAGACCGCTCCGCTGCCCGAGCACTACGACGACTTCGCGAAGCTCGCCGGCACCGTCGCCAGGCGCTACCCCGACGTACGCCACTTCATCGTCTGGAACGAGTTCAAGGGCTTCTTCGACGACCGCCGCGGGCGCTGGAACCACGAGGGCTACACCGAGCTGTACAACCTGGTGTACGCCGAGTTGAAGAAGGCCGACAAGGACAACCTGGTCGGCGGGCCCTACCTCGTCATGGACAGCCGCGAGCCGCGCGACCCGACGTACGCCTCCGCGCTGAAGGGGCCGTGGGGCAACGTCGACCAGCGGGTCCTGGACAGCTACGCGTACTGGAACACGCACAAGAAGGGCGCCGACTTCGTCGTCGTCGACGGCTCCAGCTACACCCGCGACGACGAGCTGCTGCCGGACGAGTTCCGCGCCACGGAGAAGTTCACCGCGGTGAGCCAATGGATCCGTGACCGTTCGGGCGGACTGCCGCTGTGGTGGGCGGAGTACTACGTCGAACCGGGCGACCACGCCGACGAACGCGACGGCTGGAGCGAGCCGCACCGCGCCGCCGTCCACGCCGCCGGCCTGATGGCGATGGCGAAGGGCGGCGCGAACACGGCGTTCTACTGGAATCCGCAGAAGAGGGGCGCCACCTGCGCCGGATGCCTGTGGCGTTCCACCCGTCTCGCCGACGGGGGCGGGGCGCTGCCCATGATGAGACTCCTGACCCGGTTCGCGAAGGAGTTCCCGCCCGGCACGCGGTACGACGACACCGTACGGGTGACCGGCCGCGACAAGTCCGACGTCCGTGTCCTCGCGGACGAGGAGGTCGTCCTCGTCGTGAACACGCTCGACCGGCCCGTCGAGGCGAAGACCGACGGGAAGTCGCTCGACCTGCGGCCGTACGAGGTGAGGTGGCTGCCACGCTGAAGCCCGCCCCGCTGGCCGCCCCCCGGACACGGCGCCGCTGACGACACCGCGCCCTACGACATGGTGAGGAAGCGCTGCACCAGCGACGCCAGCAGCACCGCCACCAGCGGCAGCGAGAACCAGAACGTGCTCTGGAGCCACTGCAACTGCCGCACGCCCGGCGCCACCGCCACCCGTACGACCTCCCGCGCCGCCAGCAGCACGATGAGCGTGAGCGCGGCCAGCGCCCCCACCACCGACCACGGTGTCCAGGTGATCCTGGGGCCCGGCGGCCCGGGGGCCGGCTTCTCGACCGGGCCGTCCGGCTGCTCGCGCAGCGCGTACAGCGAGACGTCCGCGTTCGCCAGGACCTTCTCCAGCTCCGGCCGCCTGTCGAGACGGGCGGTCAGCCGCTTCTCCCAGGTGGGCGCGTAGCCGGCGTCGAGCCGCAGATACGTCGACTGGCTCCGGTTGACCATGAGGTACGAGTTCGGGCCCGCGTCCTTGAGGGCCTTGACGAGACCCCCCACCAGCGCCGGATCCACGGGTGCGAGCGTCGGCAGGTACGTGACCTTCTCCATGTCCCGCGCACCCCACGGCATCGCGGGCGTGACGCTGTTGACGGTGTCGTCGCTCATCCACAGCAGCCGCACCGACGGGTCGTCGTGCGCGTAGACGAACTCCATCGCGGCGACCTCGCCCTCCCGGGTCCGCTCGAAGGACTCGTTGCCCCAGCGCGAGACCAGGAATCCGCCCATCAGCAGCAGCCCGGCCAGCAGCGCGGCCGGCGGCGCCAGCCTTCCGCGGCCGGCCTGCCGCCCGCCGTCCGTGACGCCGGTCCGCGGGAAGAACGCGAGCCCGGCCAGCAGCGCGGCGCCGGGCAGCGCGAACATGAACACGCGCAGGGCCATCTCACCGCCGTACGACTGCATGCCGAAGCCCAGGAACGGCACGAAGGCCAGCACGAGCAGCGAACGCTCGCGGTAGCCGGCCCGGCGCCGCCGCCACCAGCCCCAGCACGCCAGGGCCATCACGCCGCCGGCCATCGCGACCCGGACGTACAGCACCAGCTTGTGCGTCGAACTGCCGCCCTCGATGCGCCCGGAGACGGACGAGGTCACGTTGGAGCCGACGCCGCCGACCCCGCCGAACAGTTCGTCGAAGTGCCCCGACCAGTACGGCTCGGCGAAGAAGCCGATCCAGACCGCGACCAGTACGCCGAAGAGCATCGGCAGGCCGCGCAGGGTCGAACGGCCCGTGACCACCAGAACGGCGAGCACCCCGAGCATGACGAACGGCGTGAGCTGGTGGGCCGGTACGGTGGCCGCGAACAGGCCGATCAGGACCAGCAGCAGCACCGCCCGCTCCCGCCGCCCGGCCGGCCTGACCTCCGCCTCGCCCGGCCGCCGCTTCGACCACAGCACGCGCGGCTCGCGGAACCAGACCAGCAGCAACGCCACGAACACCAGGTACATGCCGTACGTGAAGCCCTGCGGCGAGAAGTAGTCCTGGCCGACCCAGCCGCTCAGGACGAAGATCCAGACCCCCGTCCAGGTGGCCCGCCAGCTCGCCCGCATCGAGCGCGTCAGCAGGAACAGCGGCGGCAGGTAGAGGAGTTGCATGGTCAGCGGCCACCAGCGGATCACCGGCGACAGGTCCGACGCTCCGCACGCCTCGGCGACGAAGGCGGCCAGGGCGAAGAAACCGGGCCAGCTCCAGCGCGCGTCGAGGTCGGGCACCGCCGTGCCGGTCCGGTCGATGTAGTCCAGGAAGCCCAGGTGCTGCCAGGCCGTCGGGAAGCGCGGCTGGCTCTCCAGTACGGCGGGCAGGGCGTGCAGCGACACCACCGTGGCCAGCAGGGCGACGGTCAGGAGCACGGTCCTCGGCCGGTCCAGCCACAGCAGCGAGGCGAAGGACAGCGCGAGCAGGCCCGCACCGGCCAGCGTCGCGGCCGGCAGTACGGAGACCAGACCCAGGCCGCCCATGCGGTCAAGGCCGGCCTCCCCGATGCCCCGCAACGGCACCCAGTACAGCGCGAGCGCCGCCAGGAGCAGCAGGGTCACGCCGAGTTCGGGCAGACGGGCGACGCGCGGGGCGCGGGGCGCGGGGCGGCCGGGCGCGGGCGTGGAGCCCTGCGCCGCGCCTGCGGCGGGCGCGCGCTCCTCGCTCGCCTCCGGAGACGGCGGACCGGCCGGTACGGAGGCGGGGGAGCGGGCGGGCAGCGCCCCCGGCAGCGGCGACGCGAGCGCCCACGTCGGCCGGTGGCCCTCGCCGCTGTGGCCGGGCGCCACCGCCGGTGTGCCCGCGGCCGGGGTCTCCGGTCCCGGCCGCACGTCGGGCCGGCGCTCCTGGTGGTCGAAGTCCAGCCGCGCCCCGAGCGGCAGGGTGGGCGAGTCGAGCGCCGAGCGCAGTGCCCAGCGGGTACCGGACGCGTCGCGCGGGGACCGCTCCCCGGCCGTACGCTCCTCGGCAAAAGTGCCCGCGCCGCCGAGGCCGCCCCGCGCAGCGAGGTCCGCCGGAGCGTCGTCCGGGGCCGCCGCGTCCGCGCCCGGGGAGGCGGCCGGCGGCGCGGACCGCACCACCCGGTACAGCATCACGCCCGCGACGGAGGCCACGACCGCCAGGCTCGCGACTTCCGCGATCCCCGCGCCGACGAGCCCGGTCCGGGGCAGCAGCAGCAACGTCAGGCCGAGCACCAGGACGCACAGCGCGCCCTGGAGCCAGGCGAGCCCGGAGGTGCGGCTCTGGGCGCGCAGGACCGCGAAGTACACCTCGATGACGACGCGCAGCAGCGCGCCGACGGCGAACCAGCGCAGCAGCGGCGTCGCGGCCTCGGCGTATCCCGCGCCGAACACGCCCAGGATGTACGGGGCGCCGAAGAACAGCACCGCGGCGACCGGCACCATGATGCGGGCCATGCGGCGCAGCGCGGCACGGCAGTTCCGCGCCAGGGTGCTCGGGTCGTGCGCGCCCTCGACCGTGAGGGAGGCGCCCATGTTGATCGCGAGCAGGTTGACCGTGCCGCCGATGGTGGTGGTGATGTAGAAGTACGCGTTGTCCTCGGCGCCGACCTGCGAGGCGACGATCACCGGCACCGCGTACACGACCGCCAGCGAGAAGAGCGAGCCCGTGTAGTCGCCGGCCAGGAACTGGCCCATCTGCCGCAGTGTCGGCGGCTGCGCGCGGTCCGCGGTGGCCGCCACGTGCCGGGGGACCAGGCGCCGGAAGACCAGCCATCCCAGCGGCAGCACCGAAACGGCGATCGCCGCGACCCACGAGACGAAGACGCCCGCGGTGGGGACCGAGGCCGCGATCACGACCAGCAGCACCAGTTTGACCGCCGAGAAGACGGTGTTGCCGACGGGCACCCACAGGGCGCTGCGCAGGCCCGTCAGCACCCCGTCCTGAAGCGTGAGCAACGACCAGCCGACGACGGCGAGCACGAACACGGAGCCGTTCAGCGGGCCGTGCAGGAAGCTGTACGAGGGCCCCCACAGGCCGAGCGTGGACAGGAACACCAGCGCCGCGCCGGCGACCACCACGGAACTCGCCGCGTACGTGTGGAACACCAGCCGGCCCGTCCTGCGGCCCGCCACCGGTATGAAGCGGGCCAGCGCCCCGGTGAGCGTCAGCGCGGTGAGACCGGCCAGCAGCTTCATCGCGGCGATGGCCGCCGAACCCTGGCCCACCGCGGACTCCGAGTAGTACCGGGCCGCCGCCAGCCAGAAACTCAGACCGAGCAGCGCGCTGATCCCCGTGTTGAGCATCAGCGCGTAGGCGTTGCGGAAGAGCGGGTTCCGGCCGCCGTCGCCGGGCAGGCGCAACCGCCGCCCGGCCGGCGGCGGGTCCTTCGCCGGGCTTTCGGCCCGGGCGGTGGTCGTGTCAGACACGGATCCTGCTTACCTTCCGGCCGGCCGTGCGGGCTCTTCGGACCATGGCGTACCCCTGGGTGAGGATCCGGCTCCCCACGAAGGTACGGGCGATCGCCCGCCCGTGCACCAGGCGCTCGAACTCCTCGATGCCGGTGGTACGCCGTACGGTCACCCGCGCCAGGGCGTACGGTCCCTGACACCGCTCGGCGAGGGCGTTGCGCACCGCGAGCGCCTGCGCGAAGCCGGCCTCGCGCACGGTACGGCGCACCCGCCGGCTGGAGTAACCGTACGGATAGGCGAAGGACACGGGCGGGGCGCCCAGTTCCGCCGTGATGATCTCCCGGCACCGCAGCGTCTCGAACCACAGCTCGCGGTCCGGCAGTTGGTCCATCTGCGGGTGGGTGTGGCTGTGGCCGCCGATCTCGGTCCCTGCGGCGGCCAGGTCCCGCACCTGGTCCCAGTCGAGCATGGTGTCGGGGGCCCCGCCGCCGTCGTGCGGTCCCCGAAGCCAGCCCGTCGAGAGGAAGACGGTGGCGGCGAAGCCGTGGGCGGCCAGAGCGGGGAGGGCGTGCCGGTGCACGCCCTCGTAACCGTCGTCGAAGGTGATCAGCACCGGGCGCGGCGGCAGGGGAGCGCCGCCGCGCCAGGCCGCGGCGAGCCGCGCGGTGGTGAGCGGGGTGAACCCCTGAGCGCCGAGCAGGTCCATCTGTTCGGCGAACGCCTCCGGAGCGACCGACAGGCCGTACGCCGCCCGCGACGGCCGGCGCCCCACCGCGTGGTACATCAGAATCGGCACCGGCCCGCTCACCGCGTCTCCTCCCTCGCCCGCGGTCTCCCGGAGGCGGGCGCCGCCCCACGGCCCGGCGCCGCGCCCGGCACGGTGCCCGCTCCCGCCGTGAAGTCCGCCCCCGGAGCCGCCGTACTGGCTGAGCCCGCCCCCGCCGTGAAGTCCGCCCCCGCCGCCGAAGTGGCGTCCGGCACCGAGAACGTGCTTCCGTTCCTGCGGGCCCGCAGGCTGCCGAGCACGTAACCGCCCGCCGCGGCCGCCACCCCCGTCACGATGGCCCCGGCGCGCCCCGCGCCGCCCGGCCGCCCGAGGGCCGCGTCGCGCAGCCCGCGGGCGATTCCGGCCGGCAGGACCCGGGTGGTGTACCGGCGTTCGGACTCCAGCCCCTTCGCCGCGCCCACACTGCGCGCGACCAGTGCCTTCGACAGACCCTCGGCGTACGCGCGTGTCCGGAAGTACGCGAAGCGCTCGCGGACGGCCGGCACCTTGTGGTGGATCACCGAGCGGTCGTCGATCAGCAGCACCGCGTCCGGCAGGGCCCGGGTGAGCCTGATGCACAGCTCCGTCTCCTCGCAGCCCAGCGGCCGCTTGTCGCCGTCCCTGCCGATGCCGGTGGCGAAGCCGCCCACCGTGTCGAACGCCGATCTGCGGAAGGAGGCGTTCCCGCCGAGGACGTTGCGGACCCGCACCCGCCCCGGCGGCAGGCCCCGGTACGTACAGCCGACGACCCAGTCGAACTCCTCCGGGAACCAGTCGGGACGGCGCCCGGACGCCCAGGCGGGCACCGTCCTGCCTCCGACCGCCATCACGCGGGGGTCCTCGTATGCGGTGGCGAAGTGCCGCAGCCAGTCGGGCTCGGCCACGGCGTCGTCGTCGAGGAAGGCCACGATCTCGCCGCGGGCGGCGGCGATGCCGGTGTTGCGGCCGGCGGACAGGCCGCGGGGGCCCGCGTTGGCGAGCACCCGCACCTCCCCACCCTCGTGCGTGTCCTCGCGCACGTGCCTGTCCAGCCGCTCCAGCAGCGCCGGATTGTGGTCCACGACCAGCAGCGTCTCGGCGGCGGGCCGCGACTGGCGGCGCACCGATCCGACCGCCGCGAGGATGTCCTCCCAGCGGTCCTCGGTGTACACGCAGATCACCACGGAGATGTCCGGGTGGTTCAGGGCACCTCTCAAGACACCTCTCCCCGGCTGGCGTCCGGTGCGAAGACCGGCGGACGGCGCCGTCCGGTGCGGCGCCTGCCCTGCTCCTTCAGGATCACCCGCAGGACGCGCAGTCCGTCCCGTACCGCGCGGAGGTTGCTCACTCCGTGGATGCGGACGTACTCGTGACTGGGGATCTCCTGGACGCGCAGGCCGGCCTTGACGACCCGGATGTTCATCAGGGTCTCCACCTCGAAGCCCGTGCAGTCGAGGTCGATCTTGTCGAGGCAGTGCCGCCAGAAGGCGTTGTAGCCGTAGCAGAGGTCGGTGTAGCGGGCGCCGAACTTGGCGTTGACCACCGCGCACAGCACCCGGTTCCCCAGCTTGCGGACCGGCGTCATGTCGTCCGTGCCGCCGCCGTTCGCGAACCGCGAGCCCTTGGCGAAATCGGCCCCCGAGACAAGGGCCGACACGTAACTGACGATCTCGTGACCGTCCGCCGAGCCGTCCGCGTCGACCATGACGATGATGTCGCCGGTGCTTGCGGCGAATCCGCTGATCAGTGCGTCGCCCTTGCCTCTTCCGCGCTGCTCGACGACCTTGATTCCCGGCCAGAGATCACGGGCGACCCGGACGGTGTCGTCGGTCGAATTCCCGTCGACCAGGATCACTTCGTGAATCCAGTCGGGAAGGGTCTTGAAGACGTACGGAAGATTCTCCGCCTCGTTCATGGCGGGGATCACGACGCTCACCGGCGGCGCGATGGCGAGATGTGAGGAGACCGGCCGGTACTGGCCGGGCGCAATCATAGGATCTTGGCCCTCGATCGCAGGGCGGAGGAATGAGCTCATGAGTCTTTTCCCTCTCCACCGGTGGACCGCCCGCCCCCGGGCGGTCCGGATGAGTTTCCGGTTCGAAAGGGGGGTTCTCACCCGCCCATGACGGAACGGCGCTCCGTACGGGCCCGGCGAGTCGGCACAGCTTTCCCACGCGGCACGCGACCCGGCACAGCGCTGATCGTGACAGCACTGGTCACCGGGTACGGCACCCCCCTACCGCGCCCCGCACCGGCCCTCCATCGCGACCCCTGAGCCCTCCCCTGGAGTCGCTTTGCGTGATGGCCCGTTGCGGGTGGATGTACGACGGTATTGATGATGTGGACGATATGGCAAGGCCCACAACGCGGGCTTGCCTTTTTACCTCTTTCGCGTTACACCGGCGGTCACTTGCGCAACCGTTCCGATCGGAATTCGCCAATCCGTTTAAGCAGTTTATCGGCAGGCTCGAACAGTTCCGGACGTTCGACGACCGTATTGCGCAGCGCGCGCACCGGGGCCCGGTGGGCCCAATGTGCGAGGGCCAGCGGATGGCGTCGCATCATCCACCCCTCCGACACCATGATTTCGCGCGTCTTGAGGGAGTCCTTGTACTGTTTCTGGCCCCGGCCGAGATCGATGCAGGCGATACCGTCCGCCGCCGCCGCTTCCGCGATACGCAGATGTATGAGCAGGCCGGGGGAGAATTTCGCGAACTCGGGATCATAGGACGGAAACCAGCAACACATGATCCGTTCCGAACGCGGACCGAAATGCGCGGCGATCGGCCGGCCGTCCGCGTACAGGACGGAAAGCAGACCGGCGAACGACGGCGTCCGGGTGTGGAACAGGTGATCGACGAGTCCGACGATCCAGGACTGGGTGAAGCGGTCGCTGCGCCCGGTCCTGCGGTACTGCGCCGACTTCCAGCGCATCAGCGTCCGCAGTGCCGCCGGGTCGCGCTCGTCGTGCACGTACTTCAGTTCGCCGACCGAGCGGATCAGCTTGCGCTCCTTGGCGAGGGTCGTCCTCAGGAACTTCGGCGAGTTCTGGCGCAGGTGTGCCAGGTACGCCTCGTAGCCGTCCGCCGTGTCGATCACCGGTGAGGGGAACGAGCCCGTGACGCCCGCGCCGAACGCGTCCTGTCCCTGCGCCAGGTGGTCGAACTCCCACACCGCGAGCCCGCAGGCCCGCAGCAGTTGCCGCGCGTCCCAGGTGAAGCCGGGCCTGTGTACCAGACCCTGACTGTCCGAGACGCCCAGGCCGACCGCCCGGCCGACGCCCGCGGCGGACCGCTGGTGCGGGAAGAAGGCCGCCGGCTCGCCGTCCTCGCGTACGACGGCGACCCGCACCCCGCGCCGGTACCGGTCGAGCGCCAGGGTGAACTCCGGTGACAGGAAGGGGTTCGCCAGCTCCGGCGACCCGTGCAGATGGGCCTTGGACTGCATGGCGGTCCAGGCCGCCCGGTCGGCGGAGCCGAGTTCCCCGGGGCGGTGCACTGTGATGTCCATGGTCAGGTGGTCCGCCTTCTCGCCGTGGAGCCGCCGGGGCGCCGTACCAGTGCCAGCAGGAACAGCAGCGCGCTGATGCCGGCGATCACCGCGACCCCGCTCCTTGTCGACCACACGTGCGTGGCCAGCATCGCCTGGGCCACCAGCAGGTTGAGCACGACGGCCCCCGCCGCCGATGCCACCAGGCGGCCCAGTGGTTCCAGGCCCCGGAGCCCCACGCCCACGGCGAAGCCCGGTGCCACGAGCAGGAAGAAGAGGGTGAACGGCGCGCGAAGCGGCGACGCCAGATCGGCGAACGCCAGGACGGCGCCGACCGCCGACACGGCGAGCGCCGCGCCCGCCAGAGCGGGCAGGGAGTCCGAGACACGACTCAATGGCTTGTCATCGATGGTCTGCATTGGCGACTTTGCCCCCTGAAGCGCCGGATGCCGGGCTTCAATGTCGCGCAGCGCACTCCGGCGCGTCAAGGATGCGGAGGGGTTGTGCGGAAGCCCTCGCCCAAAGTTCTTGGCATGAACACTTCCGGTGATGTAAGGGGACTGCTAGGACAGTTGAGGCGGAAATCCTGCTAAGGGAGGTTCCATGAAACTGTCCCGAATCGCGGCATTCTCATCCTCACTCCTGCTCACCGTCGCCCTGGCCCTCACCGGGGCGAGCGCGGCTCAGGCGGCCCAACAGGCCGAAGCCCTGGACTACGTGGCCCTCGGCGACTCCTACTCCTCGGGCGTCGGGGCCGGCAGCTACGACAGCGCGAGCGGCAACTGCAAGCGCAGCACGCGCGCCTTCCCCGTCCTCTGGGCGGCTTCCCATTCACCCTCGTCGTTCGCGTTCACCGCTTGCTCGGGCGCTCGTACGGGTGATGTGACAGCCGGTCAGCTCGCGCCGCTCAGCGCCTCGACCGACCTCGTCTCCCTCACCGTCGGCGGCAACGACGCCGGCTTCGCGGACGTCATGACGACGTGCGTCCTCCAGTCCGAGTCCGCCTGCCTGGCCCGGATCGCCACGGCTCGCGCCTACGTCGACTCCACCCTGCCCGGCAAGCTCGACTCGGTGTACTCGGCGATCAGAGCGAAGGCCACCGCGGCCCGCGTGGTGGTGCTCGGCTACCCCCGCTTCTACAAGCTCGGCGGCAGCTGCATCGCCGGACTCACCGAGCGCGAGCGCTCCGCCATCAACGACGCCTCCGACTACCTCAACGACGCGACCGCCAAGCGCGCGGCGGACCACGGCTACGCCTTCGCGCCGGTCAGCCCGGCCTTCGCGGGCCACGAGATCTGCTCGTCCGCGCCGTGGCTGCACAGCGTGAAGTGGACCAACATCGGCGAGTCCTACCACCCCACCGCGGCCGGCCAGTCGGGCGGCTACCTGCCCGTCTTCACCTCCGCCGCCTGAGGCGCCGGCGTCTGCGCCGTCCCGCCCGCCGGGTAGGAGACTCCGCTCGTCGGGGTCTCCTGCTCGCAGGTCACCGTGAACGCCACGGCGCCGGACGCCGCCTTCACCGGGCTCCTCACCTCGACGCGGATCTCGTCGTGACGGGTCCCGTCCTCCCGGTACGTCAGCTCCGTGTGGTCGACCCGCTTCGACTTCTCCTCGCCCGCCGCGAAATCCAGGGTCTTCCAGCCCGGATCGGAGGACTCCCCGCTCTCCGTCACCCACCGGTAGCCGACCTCCACGGGCACCCGCCCGACCGTGAACGTCGCGGTGAACGACGGCCCTTCGGCCTCCGGCGGCGGGCAGGCCCCGGAGTAACTCCCGTTCACCGCGGTGACGGTGACCTTCACCGACTGCTGCGGCGGAGCGGTCGTCCCTCCGTCGCCGCCCCCGCCGTGGCCTCCGCCGTTCCCGCCGCCGCCCGTCGTACCGGTGGCGGCACCGGTGCCGGTGCCACCGCCGGACCCGGCCCCTCCGCCGGTCCCGCCACTGTCCGCGCCGCCGTCCGTGCCCCCGCCGTCCGCCGAGCCGCCGTCCGTGCCCCCGCCGTCCGTGCCCCCGCCGTCCGTACCGCCGTCGTCGGCCGAGCCGCCCTTTGACCCGCCGTCGTCGCCTCCGCCGGACCCGCCGCCCCCTTCGTCCCCGCCCGTCGCGGACGAGCCGCCGCCCGCGGAGGTGCCCGGATCACCGCCGGCGTTCATCACCGCCCACGTGACGCCGCCGACCGCGAGCAGCAGCGCGAGCACCCCCGCGGCCACCGCCGGGGCGCGCCGCCGGGAGTCGTCCCGTGACGCGGTGGACGCCGTCGTCGCGGGGAGGGGGCCGGGCGGCGGAAGAGGCGCGGCGCCCCCGTGCGGCGACGGCACCGCGACCGGCGTCGCACCCGTATCGGCTCCGCGGGAACCGGTTCCGCCGTGGGGGCCCGCCGCGACGGCGGTGGCCGCGGTGTCCGGCGCACCCCCGGCGCCCACGACGCGCAGCAGGTGCCCGGCCCGCGCCGCGGACATCCGCTCGGCCGGCTCCTTGCGCAGCAGTCCCTCGATCACCGGCGCCAGCGCGCCCGCCCGCACCGGCCGCGGCAGGTCCTCGTCGACCACGGCGCGCAGGGTCGAGAGCGGGGTGTCCTGGCGGAACGGCGAGTTGCCCTCCACGGCGGCGTACAGCAGCACGCCGAGCGACCACAGGTCCGACTCGGGCCCCGGCGTACGCCCCAGCGCCCGCTCCGGGGCCAGGAACTCGGGCGATCCGATCAGCTCGCCGGTCAGCGTGAGCGCGGACGTGCCCTCGACCGTCGCGATGCCGAAGTCCGTCAGTACGACCCGGCCGTCATTGGCCAGCAGTACGTTCGCCGGTTTCACGTCGCGGTGCAGCACCCCCGCCCCGTGCGCCGCGCACAGGGCCGCCAGCACTTCCGCACCGATCCGCGCGGCCCGCCGCGGGGGCAGCGGACCCTCGGCGTCCAGTACGTCGGAGAGCGAAAGCCCGCGCACCAGCTCCATCACGATCCACGGGCGGCCCTCCTCGCTCGCCACGTCGTACACGGTGATCACGTTGCGGTGGGAGACGCGGGCCGCGGCCCACGCCTCGCGCTCCAGGCGCGCGTACAGCCGCTGTCCGTCGGCGGCGCCGAGGCCGGAGGGGGCCCTGACCTCCTTGACGGCGACCTCGCGGCCCAGGACGTCGTCGCGGGCGCGCCACACGACGCCCATGCCGCCCTCGCCCAGCGGTGCCAGCAGGCGGTAGCGGCCCGCGATCACCCGTTGCCCGTTGCCCGGCTGTCCGTTCACTGGCGAGCCCCCTGTCCGCAGCGGAGCGGCATCGCGGTGGAAACCACTCCAAGCTAGCTCAACTCCGGCCGGTTGCAGCCTCCTTGGACGTCAATCCGCCGCGCCCGGGGAGCGGCCACTCGAAAACTGTCCAACTCGCCCTGGAATCGCACGTATTCGGAGAGTAATCGCCACCGGTACGTCAACCCCCGTACAGGCGTGGTGAATCACATGGGCGGGATACACGAGTGTCTGGACGGGGCGATAGGGTTAACCTGCCCGGGCCGGGTGCCCTCGTACGGGTGGGGAGTGACATGGAACAGATAACGGTGCGCAGCAGGCCACGAGTGCCTGCCATCACATGCGGGAGCGGTGCGACCAGTTCGCGCCTCGACCGCCACCTCGCGGTGCTCGGCGGACCCGCCGTCCCGCGCGGCGAGGCGGCCGAGGCGACACTGCTGATGCGCGAGCTCACGTCACGTGACGTCGCGCACTCGCGAGCGAGCCGGAGCGCGCGGGTCTCGCTCTTCGCCCCGCTGCGACGGCTGCGCCGATCGCTCTTCGGCAGCCGCCACTGACCCCCGGCGGCCCGGAGTCGCGGACGCGCTCAGGCGACCACACCGTCCCGGCGCAGCGCTGAGATCCGCACGTCCGTCATCCCCAGGCCGTGCAGCAGCGCGTCGGTGTGCTCGCCGAGCGCGGGTACCGGGCCCATCAGCGGCTCCGCCCCGTCCGGCATCGTGATCGGCGGCAGCATCGCCCGAAGGGGCCCCGCCGGAGAACCGATCTCCCGCCAGCGGTCCCGCGCCGCCAACTGCGGGTGCGCCGCCACGTCGGCCACCGTGTTCAGCCGGGCGCAGGCGATCCCGGCCGCCTCCAGCGCCGCGATCGCCTCCGTCGCACTCATCACTCCCAGCGCCTCGGCCACCACCGCGTCCGTCTTGGCCCGGTTTCCCGTACGCGCGGTGTTCGTGGCGAACGCGGGGTCGTCCGCCAGCTCCGGCCGCCGCAGCACCTGCGCGGCCAGCCGCCGCCACTCCCGGTCGTTCTGCACCGACAGCAGCACCTGGCCGCCGTCCGCCGTCGGATAGGCGTCGTACGGCGCGATGACGGCGTGTGCGACCCCGGTGCGCGCCGGCGCCGCGCCCCCGTGCATGCCGTGGTGCAGCGGATGCCCCATCCACTCCGTGAGCGCCTCCAGCATCGACACCTCGACCGGCCCGCCCCTCCCGGTGGTGGCCCGCCGCAGCAGCGCCGCGAGGACGCCGGAGAAGGCGTACATGGCCGCCGCGATGTCGGCCGCCGGGATGCCGGCCTTGACCGGCTGCGCGGGGGTGCCGGTCACGGACACCAGCCCCGCCTCGCACTGGACGAGCATGTCGTACGCCCGCTTGTCGGCGTACGGTCCCTCGGCGCCGTATCCCGAGATGTCGACGGCGACCAGGCGCGGGTGCGCGGCGCACAGCGTCGCGGCGTCCAGGCCGAGGCGGGCCGCCGCGCCGTTGGCGAGGTTCTGGACGAACACGTCGGCCCCCGCGACCAGTCGGCGCACCACGTCGAGGCCGCGCGGGTCCTTGAGGTCCACGGCGAGGGACTCCTTGCCGCGGTTGCACCACACGAAGTGCGAGGCGAGACCGCGGGCGGCGGTGTCGTAGCCGCGGGCGAAGTCGCCGCCGTCCGGCCGCTCGACCTTGATGACGCGCGCGCCCAGATCGGCGAGCTGGCGGGTGGCGAACGGCGCCGAGACGGCCTGCTCGACGGCGACGACGGTGATGCCCTCCAGGGGCAGCGGCTGAGTGCTCATGACGACCTGACTATCGTGTACGTCACACCATTGTCACCCGACACGATGGCGGACAAGGCGTCGCGGTCCGGGCGCGAATGGGCCGCCCCGTACAACAACGGGCACCGGCCGATCACCTCCCGCCGTTCGCGTACTGCCGGACGGCGAGCGGCACGAAGACCGCGAGCAGTACGAGCGACCAGGCGATCGTCCCGGCGACCGGGTGGGCGACGGGCCAGGCGGCGTCCGGGGCCGCGACGGCGTTCCCGCACAGATCGCGCACCGCGCCGGCCACCGCGCTGATCGGGTTCCACTCGGTGACCGTCCGCAGCCAGCCGGGCTGACCGCCGGTGGGGATGTACGCGCTGGAGAGCAGCGGCAGGACGAAGGTCGCGCTGCCGATCTGGCCGGCCGCCTCCTCGTTGTGGATGAGCAGTCCCAGGTAGCAGCCGACCCAGGCGGTGGCGAAGCGGAAGAGGACGAGGAGTCCGAAGGCGCCGAGGGCCGCGAGCGCCCCGCCCTCGACGCGCCAGCCGACCGCGAGTCCGACCAGGACCAGCGGCACCATGCCGGCGGCCGTCGTCAGCACGTCGGCGGCCGTCTGGCCGAGCGGCACGGCCGCCCGGCTCGTCGGCATCGTGCGGAAACGGTCCATCACACCGCGGTGCGAGTCCTGGGCCGCCTGGAACATGCCGGTCATGACGCCGTTGGCGGCGGTGGCGGCGAGCAGTCCGGGCACCAGGAAGGCGCGGTACTCCTGGCCGGGCACGGCGAGCGCGCTGCCGAAGACGTAACCGAAGAACAGCAGCAGGGTGATCGGCATGGTCTGGGTCAGGATCAGTACGCCCGGGGCGTGCCTGACGCGCTGGAGGTGACGGCCGAGGACGGCGGCGCCGTCGTACGCGAGCGTGCTCATGCGGCGTGCTCCTCGCGGGGGCGGCGGTCGGTCAGGCGCAGGAAGACCTGGTCGAGTGTGGGCGGCTTCAGGCTCGCGTCGACGACCGGCACACCCGCCGCGTCGAGTTCGCGGATGATCCGGGGGAGCGTGAGCGCGGGGTCGGTGGCGACGGCCCCCACGGTGCGGTGCTCGCCGTCGAGGACCGGCTCGGCGCCGGTGAGCTGGTCGAGTACGGCGGCGGCCGCGAGCATCGCGGCCCGGTCGGCGACGACCACCTCGGCGTACGAGCCGATACGGGCCTTGAGTTCGGCGGGGGTGCCGGTCACGGCGGCCCGGCCGTGGTCGATCAGCACGATGTCGTCGGCCAGCCGGTCCGCCTCCTCCAGGTACTGCGTGGTGAGCAGCACGGTCGTGCCCCGGCCCGCCAGATCGCGTACGGCCTCCCAGATCTGGTTCCTGCTGTGCGGGTCGAGACCGGTGGTCGGCTCGTCGAGGAACAGCACCTCGGGGCGGGTGAGGAGGCTGGCGGCCAGGTCGAGCCGGCGTCGCATGCCGCCCGAGTACGTGCGGGCGGGGCGGTCGGCGGCTCCGGTCAGCTCGAAGCGCTCCAGGAGTTCGTCGGCGCGGGCGCGGCCCGCGGCCCCCCTGATGCGCAGCAGCCTGGCGAAGAGGCGGAGGTTCTCGCGGCCGGAGAGCTCGCCGTCCACGGAGGCGGACTGGCCGGTGACGCCGATCGCGCGGCGCACCGCGGCGGGATCGCGGCGTACGTCGTGACCGGCGACGGTGGCGGTGCCGGAGTCGGGGGCGGTGAGGGTGGTCAGGACCCGGACGGCGGTGGTCTTGCCGGCGCCGTTCGGGCCGAGGATGCCGCAGACCGCGCCCCGCTCGACGGCGAGGTCGAGGCCGCGCAGGGCGTGGACGTCACCGAACGCCTTACGGAGCCCTTCACTAAGTACAGCGTACGTAGTTGTCATGCGGCCCACCGTACCGCACTACGTACGCTGTACGTAACTACGATGGTGGGCGAGGTGATGATCCATGGCAGTCGGCGGGCGTTCCGCGACACCCGAGGTGATCTGGGCCCGCCCCGAACGGGCCGGCCGCGGACCCAGACCGGCGTACAGCCGCGCCGACATCGCGGCGGCGGCGGTACGGGTCGCGGACGCGGACGGAATCGACGCGGTGTCGATGCGCCGGGTGGCCACGGAGATCGGGTGCGGCACGATGTCGCTCTACAACTACGTGCCGCGCAAGGAGGACCTGTACGAGCTGATGGTCGACGCCGTCAGCGGGGAGTACGACCTGTCCCGGGAGCCGTCGGGGGACTGGCGCGCGGAGATGCTGACGCTCGGTCACCAGGCGCGGGCGCTGATGCACCGCCACCCGTGGCTGCCACAGCTGATGTCACCCGTGTACGGCTACAGCCCCAACGTGCTCCGGTATCTGGAGTACTGCCTCGGCTGCCTGGAGGGGCTGGACGCGCCGCCGGGGACGAAACTGGAGCTGGTCGCGACGGTCAACGGCATGGTGACGACGTACGTCGGCAACGAGCTCGCGACCGCCGAGCGCAACCGGTCGCTGCCGTGGTCGCCGGAGCAGGAGAACGCGGCGCGCACGGCCTACCTGGCACGGGAGATCGCGACGGGCGCGTACCCGCGGATCGCCCGGGCGTTCGCGGAGGACCCCGGTCCGGTCGACCTCGACGCGGTCTTCGAACGGATGCTGGAGCGGGTGCTGGACAGCTTCGGGTAGAAGCGGCGACACGGGCCCCGGGCGCCGCACGCCCTCGCGCGTCCGAGAGGTGGCGCCCCGTCCGGCAGGGCGCCGGCCGGTGCTAGAGCAGGGCGAACTGGCCCTCGGGGCCCTCCTCCTGGTGGTCCAGGACCGAAGCCGGGCGGCGTGCCGCCTCGGGGGCCGGCAGGACGCCCGCCCCGGCCAGTTCGGCGCGGGTGATCCGCCCGCCGTCCCGCAGTTCCTCCCTGCCCTGCTCCAGCTCGGCGAGCAGCGCGAGGACGGTGATCAGTTCTAGCAGGTCGGACGTCCACTCCTGCGGCCAGGCCGACGGGCGGATCGCCTCCAGGGTGCCGGGCTCGCCGGGCGCCGTACGCCGCTCGAACCACCTCTCGAGCACCCGCACCCCGCCCACGTGGAAGTCCCAGGCCGCCGCCGGCACGGGGGAGACGCGGCCCTCGCCGAGGAACAGGGCCTCCTCCTGGGCGTCGTACCGCAGCTCCGCAGGGCGCGCCGGCACGGCGGACCGTACGTACGGGCGGCGGCCTCCCGGCAGCCGGGGGCGCTCCCCGCTCCGCGCGCCCCGCACCTGCACCTCGGTCATCCGCCGCCCCAGCTCCACGCCCGCAGCCCACACCTCGGGCCGGGCCGGCAGGGGCACCACCGCGCCGCCGGGCGACCCCTCCGCCGCGGCGACCGCCCACGCCAGCACGTCCGCGGCGGCGACCTCGTGGCCGTACCGCCCGCTCAGCAGCGGCAGGAGGCCCGGAGCGACATTCGGCTCCCGGCCGCCGGGGCGGCGGTGCAGCGGGCGGATGCGGCCGGGGCGCCCGGCGGGGGAGCGGCCGTCCGGCAGCAGCGCGCTGACCAGCACGGGCGGCCCCGGGGCCGGGGGCACGTGCCCCCACTCGACGGCGAAGAGCTGGTGCGAGTCGTCGGCGACCCGCCACAGCTCCGGCCGGGCGGCGTCGATCAGCCGGTGGTCGGGGATCAGCCACTGCTCGTCGAAGGGGCCGTGCGTGACGCGCACCGGCTCGGGGCAGGGACCGCTCTCGCGCGCGAGGCGGCCCGTGCCGGTCCGCTGCCCCGGCAGCGCGGCGACCGAGGTACGGGTCGTACGCGCCCGGGTGGGGCCGAACAGTTCCTCGCGCCCGGCGCCCTCCGCCCGTACCAGCGCCTCCCAGCGGGACCGCAGCGTGCGTCGGTCCGGGGCGAGCACCCAGCCCCGCCCCAGCCGCAGGGGCGCCACCGACCAGGGCATGAGGTCGCCGAGCAGCGGGGCGTCGGACCGCGTCGCAGGCGTGCGGGCAATCATGCGGGCATCGTAACCACGGCGGGCGGCCCGCCGGTCAGTGCGCGTCCACCGTCACCGAGAAGGAGAAGCGGTCGCCCCGGTAGCGGATGCGGGCGACGTCGACCACCCGGCCGTCCCCGTCGTACGTCACGCCCGTGTAGTGCAGGATCGGGCTGAGCAGCGGGACCTGGAGGAGGTCCGCCGTCTCCGGGTCCGCGAGCCGCGCCTCGACCGTGTCCGTGATCTTGCTGATCCGTACGCCCAGCACGTCCCGCAGCACCTTCGTCATCGGCCAGCGTTCGAGGTCGGCGAGGTCGAGACCGGCGGCGACCTCCGGCCGCACCGCGTTCTCCGCCCAGTTGGTCGGCTCGCCGCTCTCGCCGTCGCGGCGCAGCCGCCGGTAGGTGACGACCTCGTCCGTGTCCGGGAAGTGCTCGACGAGCTCGCCGGGCACGGGCGTGGGCCCGTGCCCGAGGATGGTCGTCAGCTCGCCGGACTGCTGGGCCACGATCGCGTCGATCGAGCCGAGCAGCCGGCGCGGCGCTCCCCGCCGGGCGCCCGGCTCGATGAACGTGCCGCGCCGCCGGTGCCTGCTGATCAGGCCCTCGGCCTCCAGCTCCTTGAGGGCCTGGCGCATGGTGAGCACGCTCACGCCGTAGTGCGTGGCGAGCTGCTCCTCGGTGGGCAGCCGCAGCGACGCGTCGGGCGTGCGCCCCAGTATGGAAGCGCGCAGGGACTGCGACACCTGGTACCAGAGCGGCAGCTTCCGGTTCAGGACCAGGGAGTCGGGGGCGAATGCGGTCACGGTTTCATTTCTCCGTAGGTACTACGACCTGAAGTGGCGTTGCAGACCCTGCCACACGTCGTCGTACGCCGTCTGGAGATGGTCGGCCGTCGCCGCCTGAGCGGTCGCCGTGACCGGCCAGCGCGTCTCGAACATGAAGGCCAGGCCGTCGTCGATCTTCTGCGGCTTCAGCTCGGCGGCGCTCGCCCGGTCGAAGGTCTCGCGGTCGGGTCCGTGCGCCGACATCATGTTGTGCAGCGAGCCGCCCCCCGGCACGAAGCCCTCGGCCTTCGCGTCGTACGCGCCCTCGATCAGGCCCATGTACTCGCTCATCACGTTGCGGTGGAAGTACGGCGGCCGGAACGTGTCCTCGCCGACCAGCCAGCGCGGCGCGAAGACGACGAAGTCGACGCCGGCGAGGCCCGGGGTGTCGGACGGCGACGTGAGGACCGTGAAGATCGACGGGTCCGGGTGGTCGTAGCTGATCGTGCCCATGACGTTGAAGCGGCGCAGGTCGTAGACGTAGGGCACGTGGTTGCCGTGCCAGGCGACGACGTCGAGGGGCGAGTGGCCGTACGTCGCCGACCAGAGGTTGCCGCAGAACTTGTTGACCACCTCCACCGGGCCCTCGACGTCCTCGTACGCCGCCACCGGCGCCAGGAAGTCGCGGGCGTTGGCGAGGCCGTTGGCGCCGATGGGGCCGAGGTCGGGGAGCTGGAAGGGCTGCCCGTAGTTCTCGCAGACGTAGCCGCGGGCGCTCTCGTCGAGCAGCTCGACGCGGAACCGGACGCCGCGCGGGATCAGCGCGATGTGGCCGGGCTCGCAGCGCAGCAGGCCGAACTCGGTGCGCAGCAGCAGGCCGCCGCGCTCCGGGACGATCAGCAGCTCGCCGTCGGAGTCGCTGAACACGCGGTCCGTCATGGAGGCGTTGGCGCAGTACAGGTGGATCGCCATGCCGGTGCGCTGGGTGACGTCGCCGTTGCCGCCGACGGTCCACAGGCCGGCCAGGAAGTCCGTGCCGGGCGCGGGGTCCGGCAGCGGGTTCCAGCGCAGCCGGTTCGGGTCGGGGACGGTCTCGGTGAAGGGCGCGCTGCGCACGCCGCCGTTGTCGGTGCGCAGATACGGGGGGTGCGCGGCCGAGGGCCGGATGCGGTACAGCCAGGACCGGCGGTTGTGGGCGCGGGGCTCGGTGAAGGCCGAGCCGCTGAGCTGCTCGGCGTACAGCCCGAGCGGCGCGCGCTGTGGCGAGTTGCGTCCGTGCGGCAGGGCGCCGGGCACGGCCTCCGAACTGTGTTCGTTGCCGAAGCCGGAGGAGTGGGCCAGTCCCTCAGCCGCTTTCCTCGCCTGCTCGATGCCGCTCATCGTCCGCTCCCGGGGTGCCGAAGGAATCCTATGGTTGACAGTAGGATTCAGGAGGCCGCCCGTCAACGGGTGCCGCGCCGGCGGGCCGGGTCGGCATCATGGGGTCCGTGTCCTCAACGAACTCGCTCCGCCGAGCCCCCGTGCAGCAGCGCAGTGCCGACCGGCTCGCCCGGATACTGGACGCCTGCGCCCAACTCCTCGACGAGATCGGCTACGAGCAGCTGAGCACGCGGGCGGTCGCCGCGCGCGCGGGCGTGCCCATCGGGTCGGTCTACCGCTTCTTCGGCAACAAGCGCGCCATGGCCGACGCCCTCGCCCAGCGCAACCTCGACCGGTACGCCCGGCGGATCAGCGACCGGATCGCCACCGTGCCGTCCGAGGACTGGCGCGGCGCGGTAGACGCCGTTCTCGACGAGTACATCGCCATGAAGCGCACCGTCCCGGGCTTCCGCCTCGTCGACTTCGGCGTCCAGATCCCGGTGGGTGACCGGGCGGCCGACGCCGACATCAACTACCGCGTCATCGACCGCCTCACGGACCTCCTGCCGGCCCACCTCGGCCGCGCCCCGGACCCGGACCTGCGCCGCACGGTCCTGGTCGCCGTGGAGGCCGCCGACGCGCTGCTCCAGCTCGCCTTCCGCGTCGACCCCGACGGCGACCCGGACCTGATCACCGAGACCCGCGCGGTGCTGCACGCCTACCTGGCCCGGATCTTCGACTGACCGGGGCGCGGCCGGCTCGCCGCGCCCGCACCGGTGACCGGGCCGCCGGGCGCAGGCTGCGTGCCGGTCGCCGCGCCCCCGCCCCCGTGCGTGTACGGGCCGGGCGCCGCGCCCCGACCGGGCGCCGCGGGCGCACATACGCCCGCCGTCGCAATCCGTCGCCCCGCACCCCTCCCCGCCATGCCTACCGGTCGGTATGCTCGATGGCGTTCGCGAGCCACCGTCGACGCCGCCCTGGAGGGCCCGTGCCCGGTCAAGACGAAGCCACCCGTACCGCCCTGCGTGTCTGCCCCCTGTGCGAAGCCACCTGCGGGCTGACCCTCACCATCGAGGGGACCCGGGTGACCGGCGCGCGCGGCGACCGCGACGACGTCTTCAGCAAGGGGTTCATCTGCCCCAAGGGCGCGTCGTTCGGAGAGGTCGACTCCGACCCCGACCGGCTGACCGGGCCCCTCGTCCGGGAGAACGGCGCTCTGCGCGACGCCACCTGGGACGAGGCGTTCGACCTCGTCGCCGCCCGGATGCGGCCGCTGATCGAGGAGTACGGGCCCGACTCCGTCGGTGTCGTGCTCGGCAACCCCAACGTCCACACCATGGCCGGCGCCCTCTACCCGCCCGTCCTGCTGTCCGTGCTGCGCACCCGCAGCCTCTTCACCGCCAGCACCGTCGACCAGATGCCCAAGCACGTGTCCAGCGGCCTGCTCTTCGGCGACCCGCTGGCCATCGCGGTGCCCGACCTCGACCGTACGGACCACCTGCTGCTCCTCGGCGCCAACCCGCTGGAGTCCAACGGCAGTCTGTGCACCGCCCCCGACTTCCCGGGCAAGCTCAAGGCTCTGCGCCGGCGCGGCGGCACGCTCGTCGTCGTCGACCCGCGCCGCACCCGCACCGCGAAGCTCGCCGACCGGCACGTCCCCATCAGGCCGGGGACGGACGCGCTGCTGCTGGCGGCGCTCGCCCAGGTCCTCTTCGAGGAGAAGCTGGCCGATCCGGGCGCCCTCGCGGAGCACCTCGACGGCCTCGACGAAGTCCGCGAAGCCGTACGGGACTTCACGCCGGAGGCCGTGGCCGCCGCCTGCGACGTGCCCGCCGACGAGATCCGGCTGCTGGCCCGGGGGCTCGCCGCCGCGCCCACCGCCGCCGTGTACGGCCGGGTCGGCAGCTCCACCGTCGAGTTCGGCACCCTGGCCAACTGGCTCGTCGACGTACTGAACATCCTCACCGGCAACCTCGACCGCCCCGGCGGCGTCCTCTTCCCGCTCTCCGCCACCGCGCCCGCCCCCCGCCCCGCCGGGCCCGGCAAGGGCTTCGCCCTCGGCCGGTGGAGGAGCCGGGCCGGCGGTCACCCCGAGGCCAAGGGCGAACTGCCGCTGGCCGCGCTCGCCGAGGAGATCGACACCCCGGGGGAGGGGCGGGTGCGCGCGCTCGTCGCGATCGCCGCCAACCCCGTGCTGTCCGCTCCCGACGGGCTGCGTCTCGACCGCGCGCTGAGCGAGCACCTCGACTTCATGGTCAGCGTCGACCCGTACCTCAACGAGACCTCGCGCCACGCCGACGTGGTCCTGCCCCCGCCCCCGCCGTCGCAAAGCGCGCACTTCGACTTCGCGTTCAACGGCTTCGCCGTGCGCAACCAGGCGCGGTTCACCCCGGCCGCGGTGCCCCTGGAGGAAGGGCGCATGGACGAGAGCGAGATCCACGCCCGGCTGGTCCTCGCGGTCGGCGGCATGCACGGCGCGGACCCGTCGGCGGTCGACGACCTCGTCATCGGGCGCGCCCTGGCCAAGGCCGTCGACACACTGCACTCGCCCGTCCACGGCGGCGACCCCGCGCAGATCGCCGCCGCGCTGAGCGGGGCGAGCGGACCGCAGCGGCGGCTCGACATGATGCTGCGCCTGGGCCCGTACGACCTGGTGCTCGACGACCTGCTGGCCAACCCGCACGGCGTCGACCTGGGCCCGCTGAGGCCCCGCCTCCCGCAGGTCCTCAAGACCCGCAGCGGGAAGGTCGAACTGCTGCCGGAGCCCGTCGCCGGCGACCTGCCCCGGCTGCGGCGCGCGCTGGAGACGCGGCCCGCGGCGCTCGTGCTCGTCGGCCGCCGCCATCTGCGCTCCAACAACAGCTGGATGCACAACATCCCGACGCTGACCGGCGGCAGCAACCGCTGCACGCTCCAGGTCCACCCGGACGACGCGGCGCGGCTCGGCCTCGCCGACGGGGCGGACGCCAGGATCCGCGCCGAGGGCGGCGAGGTGGTGGCCCCTGTCGAGGTCACGGACGCCGTACGCACCGGTGTGGTGAGCCTGCCGCACGGCTGGGGGCACGACCGGGAGGGCGTACGGATGGCGGTCGCCGCGAGCACCCCCGGGGTCAACGTCAACCAGCTGCTCGACGGCAGCCGGCTCGACCCGCTGTCGGGCACCGCCGTGCTCAACGGATTCCCCGTCGACGTAGCACCCATATCGTGACCTGGGGTTTTGCGCTTATTGCTCGCGCGTCAACATCTTGTTAACGCGTCGCGGGGCGACCTAACGTCATCGAACCGCCTGGCCTGGTGGGAGTTCAAGGGCGAACGTTAGGGACCCCAAATGCTGACAATCCTCGGATTCGTCATGATCGCGACCTTCCTGGTCCTGATCATGATGAAGAAGATGTCGCCGATCGCGGCGCTCGTGCTGATACCCGCACTCTTCTGCGTGCTGGTGGGACAGGGCGCCAAGCTCGGTGACTACGTCCTCGAAGGCGTCGGAAACCTCGCGCCCACCGCGGCGATGCTGATGTTCGCCATCGTCTACTTCGGCGTGATGATCGACGTGGGTCTCTTCGACCCGATCGTGCGAGGCATCCTGCGCTTCTGCAAGGCGGACCCGCTGCGGATCGTGGTGGGCACCGCCGTGCTCGCCGCGATCGTCTCGCTCGACGGCGACGGCTCGACCACCTTCATGATCACGGTCTCGGCGATGTACCCGCTCTACAAGCGGCTCGGAATGAGCCTCGTCGTGATGACCGGCGTCGCCGCCACCGCCAACGGCGTGATGAACACGCTGCCCTGGGGCGGTCCCACCGCCCGCGCCGCCACCGCGCTCAAGCTCGACGCGGCGGACATCTTCGTGCCCATGATCCCGGCGCTCGCCGTCGGACTGCTCTTCGTCTTCGCCCTCGCCTACGTGCTGGGCCGCCGGGAGCGCAAGCGGCTCGGCCACCTCCACATCGAGGAGGCGGTCGAGGTGCGGACCGAGGTCCTGGTCACCGCCGGCGGCGGCGGCGAGGAGACCCGCACGGGCGTGGGCTCCGGAGGCGGCGCCGCGGACGCCGGACCGGCGTACGCCGCGGACGGGCAGGGCTTCCAGGGGCTCGACCCGAACCGCGCCACCCTGCGGCCCAAGCTGTACTGGTTCAACGCCGGACTCACCGTCGCGCTGCTCGCCGCGATGATCACGGAGCTGCTGCCGATCCCGGTGCTCTTCCTCATCGGCGCGGCCCTCGCGCTCACGGTCAACTACCCGAACATGGCCGACCAGAAGGCCCGGATCGCCGCCCACGCCGACAACGTCCTCAACGTCGCCGGCATGGTCTTCGCCGCCGCCGTCTTCACCGGCGTCCTCACCGGCACCGGCATGGTCGAGCACATGGCCGACTGGCTCGTCGGCACGATCCCCGACGCCATGGGGCCGCACATGGCCCTGGTCACGGGCCTGCTGAGCCTGCCGCTGACGTACTTCATGTCCAACGACGGCTTCTACTTCGGTGTCCTGCCCGTCCTGGCGGAGGCGGGCGCGGCGCACGGCGTGTCGTCGCTGGAGATCGCCCGCGCCTCGCTCGTCGGCCAGGCGCTGCACATGTCGAGCCCGCTCGTGCCGGCCGTGTACGTCCTGGTCGGCATGGCCAAGGTGGAGTTCGGCGACCACACCCGGTTCACCGTCAAGTGGGCGGCCCTCACCTCGCTCGTCGTGCTCGGCGCGGGGATCTGCTTCGGCATCATCTGATGCGTGGCAGGGGCTGGTTGCTGCGGCTGGTCATCGCCTTCGGCTTCGCGCAGGCCGCGGTGTCGATGGCCCGCCCGGCCGTCTCGTACCGCGCTCTCGCCCTGGGCGCGGACGAGCGCGCGGTCGGCGTGATCGCGGGCGTCTACGCGCTGCTTCCCCTGTTCGCCGCCGTACCGCTGGGGCGCAGAACGGACCGGGGGCGGTGCGCACCCCTGCTGCCCGCCGGCGTCGTCCTGATCTCCGGCGGGTGCGCCCTCAGCGGTACGGCGGACTCCCTCCCCGCGATGGCGGCCTGGAGCGGGGTGATGGGACTCGGGCACCTGTGCTTCGTCATCGGCGCCCAGTCGATCGTCGCCCGCCAGTCGGCGCCGGCCGAACAGGACCGCAACTTCGGCCACTTCACCATCGGCGCCTCGCTCGGCCAGCTCGTCGGCCCGGCCGCGGCCGGCCTGCTGGTGTCCGGCCAGGACGGCGCCATGGCCCGTACCAGCGCCGTCGCGCTGGTCGTCTCGGCGGGCGTCGCGGCGGCGTCCTTCGTCGCGCTCTGGCGGATCGAGCACCGCACGCCGGGAACGGCGCGCCGGGAGGACGCGGCCAAGGTCCCGGTCCACCGGATCCTGCGTACGCGGGGCGTGCCGGGCGGCATCTTCATCAGCCTCGCCGTGCTCTCCGCCACCGACGTCCTGACGGCGTACCTGCCCGTCGTCGGCGAACACCGGGGCATCGCCCCTTCCGTCGTCGGCCTGCTGCTCAGCCTGCGGGCCGCGGCGACGATCGCCTGCCGGCTGGTGATGACGCCGATGATCCGGCTGCTCGGCCGCACCGCGCTGATGACCGTCACGTGCCTGCTGGCCGCGCTGCTGTGCGCGGGCGTCGCCCTCCCCCTTCCGGTGTGGGCGCTCGCGGCGGTGCTGGCCGTCCTCGGCTTCTGCCTGGGCGTGGGCCAGCCCCTGTCGATGACGACGGTGGTCCAGGCGTCGCCGCCGGAGGCGCGCTCGACGGCACTGGCCCTGCGCCTGACCGGCAACCGCCTCGGGCAGGTCGCCGCGCCCGCCTCGGCGGGTCTGGTGGCCGGAATCGCCGGCACGGCGGCCCCCTTCCTGATGCTCGGCGCGCTCCTGCTGGGAGCGGCGGGGCTGGCGGTGCGGGGCGGACGGGCCGCGAGCGGCCGGACCGGCGGGACCGGCGGGACCGGCGGGACCGGCGGGGACGGCGGTTCGGGGGAGACCGGCGGTGCGGGCGGGACCGGTGCGGGAGGGGCTTCCTCCCCCGGTCGGCAGACACCTTTTGTCCGCCAGTCAGGTCATATCTGACGGAATCTCAGCGTTTCTAGGCTTCTTCGCGCCCGATATGTGACATCTAATCAGGCGATCGAGTGATCAGTACGACAATCATCTCGGCTTGAAGGAGCCCCGCATGACCACCTCGACATCTCTTCGCTCCCACGGTGCCCGCTCGGGCATGGCCGCCCTCGCCGCTCTGGCCCTCGCCGGGGTGTCCCTGTGGGGCGCGCCGGCCGCCCTCGCCGTGGAGGGCGACAGCGGAGACATCAAGATCCACAAGGCCGGAACCCGCGCCGCCGACACCAACGACCACTACGAGGTCTGCACGTTCAACATGTCGGCGACCAACTTCGAAGGGGTGAAGCTGGTCAACTGGACCGTCACCCCGCCGCAGCCGAAGACGCCCGTCGAGCCCATCCTGTCGGGCGGCCTCGTGCTCATGAACGGCAAGGGCAACACGGCCGACTACTCGCTCCCGGACGGTCACTACCAGCTCAGCTGGACGTTCCCGGGCGGCGTCCCGAAGCAGAAGATCTTCAAGGTCAACTGCGCCAAGAAGCAGGACAACAAGCCCGCCCCGCGCGGCGCCGTCCCCGCGGGCGGCGGCGGTGCCGCGGACATCGGCACCGGCACCGGCACGGGTACGGGCGCCGAGACCGACGAGGGTTCGTCGGCCATGGCTCCCGCCCTGGTCGCGGGCGCGGCCGGAGTGGCCGGGCTGATGTTCGTACGCCGGGCACGCCGCCGCGCCAATGGCGCCGCGTAACACCCGCTCCCGCCGCCGGCGCGGACCGAGCCGGGGCCTGCGCCTGGCTATGACGGCGACCGCGACGGTGACGTTGATGACCGGTGTCGTCCGGGGGTGCGGCGAATCGCCCCCGGACGCGCCGGTCGTCACCGCCGCGCACGACACCGCCGCGCACGACACGGCCGCCAAGAACCCGGCGCCCGACCCGTCGCCGGCGGTGCCGTCCCCCGGGGTGCCGTCGCCCGGGGTGCCGTCGTCGGCGCCACCGTCTCCGGCCGTGCCCAAGCCGGCGGTGCCGAAGCCGGTGGTGCCGACGCCCGCGGTGTCCGCGCCGGTGGTGCCGACCCCGGCGGCGCCCCGGCCGACGGTGGCGAAGCCGGTGGTTCCGTCACCGTCGGCGTCGGCCCCGGTGCCGAATCCGGCGGCGCCCCGTCCGGCCCCGCCTCCGGCGCTGAAGCCGGTGCCCAAGCCGGCCGTCGCCCCGGCGCACCCGCCGCTGCCGTTCTCGCCGCCGGTGAGTGTGGCCGTCCCCGCCCTCACCATCGAGGCGCCCGTCGTCGGCCTCGGGCTCGAACCGCAGGGCCACCTGGCCGCCCCGCAGGTCGACAACCCGCGCCTGGTCGGCTGGTACCGCGACGGCCCGACGCCCGGGGAGACGGGAACCTCCCTCCTCGTCGGGCACCGGGACACCCGGACCGGTCCGGCGATCTTCCTCAACCTCAACGCCCTCAAACCCGGTGACGTCATCCACGTCGTCCGCGCGGACCACCGCATCGCGGTGTTCACTGTGGACGCGGTGCGGACGTACAAGAAGGAGGCATTCCCCGACGCCGAGGTGTACGGCAACAAGTCCGGCCGCCCCGAGCTGCGCGTGCTGACCTGCGGAGGAACCTTCGACAAGAAGAAGGGGTACGCCTCCAACGTCGTCGTCTTCGCCCACCTCACCGGCTTGAACTTCGTCTGACGGTCGTCACCGCCGCCGCCCGGAGCGTCGCCCACACGGTCTTGCCCACCTGCCGGTCGGCGACACCCCACGTCTCGGCCAGCGCCTCGACGAGCAGCAACCCTCGCCCCGCCTCCGCGTCCGGAGGCGGGGCATGGGGCGTCGACGCGGGCGGACGGCGCTCGGCGCGGGCGTCGGTGACCTCGATGCGCAGCACCCCGCCGGCCTCCAGGGCCAGCCGCAGCTCGAAGTCGCGGCTCGGCACCCGGCCGTGTGTCACGGCGTTCGCGGCCAGCTCGGAGACGATCAGCGCGGCCACGTCCGACACGTCACTGCCGTACGGAACGCCCCACTCGTGGAACTGGTGCACGGCCAGCAGGCGCGCCAGCCTCGCCGCCTTGCGGGTGGCGGAGAACCGCTGCCGGAACACACGTACGGTAACGGGCGGTTGGGCGCCGGGCGGCTGCGTATCGGTTTGCATGCGCCCACCGTGGCGGGCCGCCACGGCCCTCCACCAGCGGACACGTCCGTACGCTGAGCCACCGTACGGACACGTGGTGTGGACAGTACGGTCCCCCGTGCCGTAACCCTGGGTGAGCCGAGTGCGGGGAGATTCACTCACCGGGAGGGACCGGGCATGGCCGGGGACTGGGAACACGACGAGCCGGGATCATCGGACAGCCTGAAGACCTTCGGGGCGTTCGTGCAGGGGCTGCGGGAGCACGCGGGCTTCACCAGGGAGGAATTCGGGCCGCTGGTGCGGTTCTCCAAGCACACGATCGAGTCGATCGAGCTGGGCAGACGCATGCCCGACAAGGACTTCGTGGAGCGCGCGGAGCTGGCGCTGGGGGGAACGGGCGCGCTGCGGAGGGCGTTCGCCCACCTGACACGGCAGCCGGGGCTTGCGGCCTGGTTCAGGAAGTGGGCGCGGCTGGAGCAGACGGCGGTGAGTCTGGGCAACTACGAGTGCAGGCTCGTACCGGGGCTGTTGCAGTCGGAGGGGTATGCCAGGGCGCGTTCAGCAACCGCATCCCGCCCCTGTCGGATCAGCAGTTGGAAGCTCAGGTTGCTGCGCGAATGGAGCGGCAGAACTTGTTGCTTGAACGGCCGAACACGTCGTTCAGCTTTGTTGTGGACGAGCACGTCCTGCTACGTACCCTGGGAGGAATCGATGTGACGAACGGGCTGCTCGATCACGTCCTGGCGTACGCCGATCTGCGAAACGTCTCGGTGCAGATCATGCCGACGCGCAGTGAGTGCCATGCGGGGCTGGACGGGCCGCTTGCACTGTTGGAGACTCCGGACGGCAGGCGTCTCGCGTATGCCGAGGGGCAAGAGTCGGGTCGATTGATCGCCGACTCGAAAGAGGCCGCCGTGCTGCATCAACGGTATGCCACACTCCGCTCACAGGCCCTCAGCCCAACTGCCTCCGTGGGCCTGCTGGAGCGAATCAGAGGAGCGCTATGAGCACCCAGGAATTGGCGTGGTTCAAGTCCAGCTACAGCGGGACCTCGGGCGACAACTGCGTCGAAGTGGCCCTCTCCTGGCGCAAGTCCAGCTACAGCGGAACTCAAGGCGACAACTGCGTAGAGGTGGCCGCCTCCCCCCACACCGTCCACGTCCGCGACTCCAAGGACAAGGCCGGCCCCGTCCTCGCCCTCCCGTCCGACGCCTGGGCCGCCTTCCTCGTTCTCGCGCGCGGCTGACGCGGCTGAGCGGTCGGGGGGGGCAGCGGGGGACCAAGGGCCCTGGCGCGTAAAAACTAACAGCGCTAGTTTGGGGTGCGGACCACTACGTCAGCCCGGCAGCTCTGGAGGATCAGCGATGAAGGCCCATGACGCGATGTACATCGGGGGCCAGTGGCGGCCCGCCGCCGGCCAGGACGCGATCGCCGTCGTGAACCCGGCCGACGAGCAGGTCATCGGCCACGTCCCGGCCGGTACCGCCGAGGACGTCGACACGGCGGTACGGGCCGCGCGCGACGCCTTCCCCGGCTGGGCCGCCACCCCGCCGGCCGAGCGCGCCGCCAGGATCGCCGCGCTGCGCGACGTGCTGGTGGCCCGCAAGGACGAGATCGCCGAGACCGTGACCGCCGAGCTGGGCGCGCCGCTCGGCTTCTCGCAGGCGGTGCACGCCGGGGTGCCGGTCCTGGTCGCCGGTTCGTACGCCGAGCTGGCCGCGACGTACCCCTTCGAGGAGAAGGTGGGGAACTCCACCGTGCTCCTGGAACCGGTGGGGGTCGTCGGCGCGATCACGCCGTGGAACTACCCGCTGCACCAGATCGTGGCCAAGGTGGCCCCGGCGCTCGCTGCGGGCTGCACGGTCGTGCTCAAGCCCGCCGAGGACACTCCGCTGACCGCCCAGCTCTTCGCCGAGGCCGTGGACGAGGCCGGCATACCCGCCGGCGTCTTCAACCTCGTCACCGGCCTCGGACCGGTCGCCGGGCAGGCGCTGGCCGAGCACGAGGGCGTGGACCTGGTGTCCTTCACCGGGTCCACGGCCGTGGGCCGGAAGATCGGCGCGACGGCGGGGGCGGCCGTCAAGCGCGTCGCGCTGGAACTGGGCGGCAAGTCGGCCAACGTCATCCTGCCGAGCGCGGACCTGGCGAAGGCCGTCAACGTCGGCATCGCCAACGTCATGGGCAACTCCGGCCAGACGTGCAGCGCCTGGACGCGGATGCTGGTGCACGCGGACCAGTACGAAGAGGCGGTGGCGGCGGCGGCCACCGCAGTGGCGAAGTACACCGTCGGCGAACGGGTCGGTCCGCTGGTCAACGCCAAGCAGCAGGCGCGCGTGCGCGGCTACATCGAGAAGGGCGTGGAGGAGGGCGCACGCCTCGTCGCGGGCGGCCCCGAGGCCCCGCTCGACCGGGGCTACTACGTCGCCCCGACCGTCTTCGCCGACGTCACCCCGGACATGACCATCGCGCAGGAGGAGATCTTCGGCCCGGTCGTCTCCATCCTCAAGTACGCCGACGAGGAGGAGGCGCTGCGCATCGCCAACGGCACTGTCTACGGCCTCGCGGGCGCCGTCTGGGCGGCGGACGACGCGGAGGCCGCGGCCTTCGCCCGCCGCATGGACACCGGGCAGGTCGACATCAACGGCGGCCGGTTCAACCCGCTGGCCCCCTTCGGCGGCTACAAGCAGTCGGGCGTCGGGCGCGAGCTCGGTTCGCACGGCCTCTCCGAGTACCTCCAGACCAAGTCCCTCCAGTTCTGAGCCGGGAGCCGCACACCATGGCCCGCGTCCGCGCCGCTGTCCTGTCCGCCGTCGGTGCTCCGCTGGAGATCACCGACATCGAGCTGCCGCCGACCGGCCCCGGCCAGGTGCGGGTCCGTCTCGCCGCCGCCGGGGTCTGCCACTCCGACCTCTCCCTGTCCAACGGCACCATGCGTGTGCCCGTACCCGCCGTGCTCGGCCACGAGGGCGCCGGCACGGTCGTCTCGGTGGGCGAGGGCGTCACGCACGTCGCCCCCGGCGACCGGGTCGTCCTCAACTGGGCGCCCGCCTGCGGCGACTGCCACCACTGCGGCATCGGCGAGGTGTGGCTGTGCGCCAACGCCCTGGCCGGCGCCAACAACGTGTACGCCCGTACCGCCGACGGCACCGAGCTCCACCCCGGCCTGAACGTCGCGGCGTTCGCGGAGGAGACGGTCGTCGCCGCCAACTGCGTCCTGCCGGTCCCCGACGGCATTCCGCTCACCGACGCGGCGCTGCTGGGCTGCGCGATCCTCACCGGGTACGGCGCCGTCCACCACAGCGCGCGGGTCCGCGCGGGCGAGTCGGTCGCCGTGTTCGGCGTCGGCGGGGTCGGCCTCGCCGTCCTCCAGTCCGCCCGGATCGCGGGCGCGGGGCGGATCGTCGCCGTCGACGTCTCGCCGGAGAAGGAGGAACTGGCGCGGGCCGCCGGAGCCACCGACTACGTCGTCGCCTCCGACACCACCGCCCGGGAGATCCGCAAGCTCCTCGGCGGGCAGGGGGCGGACGTCGCGATCGAGTGCGTCGGCCGGGCCGTCACCATCCGCACGGCCTGGGACTCCACCCGCCGGGGCGGGCGCGCCACGGTCGTCGGCATCGGCGGCAAGGACCAGCAGGTCACCTTCAACGCCCTGGAGATCTTCCACTTCGGCCGCACGCTGTCGGGCTGCGTGTACGGGAACTCCGACCCGGCGCGCGACCTGCCCGTACTGGCCGAGCACATCCGGGCCGGCCGTCTCGATCTGGGCAGCATGGTCACCGAACAGATCGGCCTCGACGGCATCCCGGCCGCGTTCGACAACATGCTCGCGGGCAAGGGCGGCCGGGCGCTGGTCGTCTTCTAGGACGTACCGCCCATTCCGGCACCCCGGCCGCCGCCCCCGGCGGCCGGGGTGTTCGTGCTGCCCGAGCGGATTCCGCTTCGGGCGGGTGAAGGGCGTGCGAAGTGCCGGTGCCGTACCCGTTGACCTCCGTACCGCCCGGTCGGTACGGTCCCGGCACATCACGACGCCACCCCCTGTCCCGTCCCCGCACCCACCGGAGTGTGCACCCATGGACACCGCGTCCTCCCCGCTCACGGACCCCACGGCAGCCGCGCCTGCCGACCGCAACCGCCGCAAGGTGGCCACCGCCGCGGCCCTCGCCTCCGCCGTCGAGTGGTACGACTACTTCGTCTTCGGCATTGCCGCGGCCCTGGTCCTCGGCGACCTCTACTTCCCCTCCGGCAGCTCCTCGGCCGGAGTGCTCGCCGCCTTCGCGACGTTCGCCGTCGGCTTCCTCGCCCGTCCCGTCGGCGGCATCATCGCCGGACACCTCGGCGACCAGCGCGGCCGCAAGCCCATGCTGGTCCTCGCCCTGACCCTGATGGGCCTGGCCACCACGGGCATCGGCCTCCTGCCGACGTACGAGACGATCGGGATCGCCGCGCCCGTCCTGCTCGTCCTGCTCCGCGTCCTCCAGGGGATCGCCGTCGGCGCCCAGTGGGGCGGGGCGATGCTGATGGCCACGGAGTACGCCCCCGAGGGCAAGCGGGGCCTGTACGGCAGCCTGGTGCAGCTCGGCGTCCCCATCGGGGTCGTCACCGCCAACACGGTGTTCCTCGTCGCGGGTGCCACGACCAGCGAGAGCGCGTTCGCGTCCTGGGGCTGGCGGGTGCCGTTCTTCGTCGGCGTACTGGTGCTCGTCCTCGCCTGGTACATCCACACGCGGGTCGAGGAGACGCCGGCGTTCCGCGAGGCGGAGCGCGCGCTGGCGGAGCGGGAGAAGGGGGCGGCGCGGTCCCCGCTGCGCACGATCCTGACCAAGCACCTCGGCACGGTCTTCCTCGCGGGCGGGTCGTTCGCGGTCAACACCGCGACGTTCTACATCATCATCACCGGGGTTCTGGACTACGCGACCCGCGAGCTGGACATGGAACGCGGCGCGGTCCTCGCGGTCTCCCTGTGCGTCAGCCTCACGCAGCTCGTGCTCATCCCGGCCTCGGCGGCACTCTCCGACCGCATCGGGCGGCTGCGGATCTACGCGCTGGGGGCGGTGGGGCTGCTGGTGTGGGCGGTGCCGATGTTCCTGCTCATCGACACCAAGTCGCTGCTGTGGCTGGCGGTCGGCACGTTCGTGACGAGCTGCTTCCTCAGCATCATGTACGGGCCGCAGGCGGCGCTGTTCGCCGAGCTGTTCACGGCCGAGATGCGGTACACGGGGGCGTCGCTCGGCTACCAGATCGCGGCCGTCTTCGGCGGTGGTCTCGCGCCGTTCATGATGGTGCTGCTGCTGGAGGCGACGGGGACGTCGATGGCGGTGTCGGCGTACATCATCGGGCTCGCGGTCATCGCCCTGGTCTCCATCAAAATCCTGGCGAACCGGGCGCGGGCGGCGGAGCCCGAGGCGGGGTAGCGGCCGGGGGAGTGCCGCCCGGTTCCTCCGTGCGGCTCCGAAACGCCCGACGGGCGCGGGGCCGGGGCTCAGCCCCGGCCC
>NZ_JBSGYQ010000044.1:0-59671 GCF_053610585.1 Streptomyces sp. NPDC054887
GCAGGGGGGACCCTGTGGTATTGTTGGACGCCGCCTAAAAAATTTTATGCCCCGGCCCCTGGACTTATGTCCAGGGGCCGGGGCTTTTTTGCGTTCGGGGCTCGTATTCTCGTTCCGACGAAACAATGAATGAAAGCGGGCGTTCGATGGGAACTGTGGTGCATGTCCCCCAGACTCGGGACATGATCGGGGAAGAGCTCTCCGGCGACGAGGCCCTGACCGCTCTACGGCACTACGGGGGGCGCAAGCTGCTCCTCGACGCCTTCGCCCGTTTCCGGTACGCGGACGGCTTCAGCCACGCGCGGTCGCTCGCCTTCCAAGTCGTGCTGGGCATAGTGCCCTTCGCCATCGCCCTGGTCGGCGTCGCCGCCAGCGTGCACACCGACAGTGTGGGGCGGGTGGTGGAACTGACGCTCGGACACATCGTGCCGGGCGCGAGCAACGAACTGGTCGAGGACGCACTCGCGGACACCCGGCGCAGCGCCGGCGGCAGTACGTCGATCGCCGTCGCGATGTGGCTCGGACTGGGCTTCGCCGTACTGAACCTCACCTCCGCCATGGGGCAGATCGAGCGCGGCAGCAACCGCATCTACGGGATTGAGCGGGACCGGCCGTTCCACGCGAAGTACGGGCGCAGTCTCCTGCTGGCCCTGGGGGCCGGCATACCGATGGTGCTCGGCTTCCTGGTCCTCGTCGCCGGCGAGGCGGTGGGCGATTCGCTCGTGGAGGCTCTGGGCTGGCCGGAGACCCTGCTCGACCTGTGGGGGCCGCTGCAGGTGCCCGTCGGCGTCCTGCTCGCCCTGCTGGCGTCGGCGGTGATCTTCCGCTGGGCGCCCCGCCGCGACCAGCCCGGCTACACCTGGTTGGCCGTCGGGTCCGCCGTACACCTGGTGCTGTGGGTCGTCGCGACCTGGCTGCTCGCCCTGTACGTCGCCGAGAGCGGCTCGTTCGGCGCGGTCTACGGCCCGCTCACCGCGTTCGTCGCCCTGATGCTCTGGGCGAACCTCACCGGCATCGCGCTCTTCCTCGGCGTGGCGTTCGCGGCGCAGCTCGAAGCCGCCCGCGCGGGCATCCTGGAGCCGGTCATGCCCGATCCGGGCCCAGGAGCCTGACCACGGCAGGCGCGCACCGGCAGGCACCGGCGCGCACCGGGACCAAGCCGGTGCCCGGGCCGCCGCGGCCGGGCTCCAGTCCGCAGGGGGCCGGGCTTCAGTCCGCGGGGGAGGGCCGAGGCATGACCAGCGTGGCTTCCACGTACGCGTGCAGCGCCGCCCGCATGTCCTCGGGGCGCGTACCGGCATCCGGGCCCGGTTCGGCCGCCAGCACCTGCGCGGCCAGGCCGTCCATCAGAGCCGTGAGCCGCAGCGCTTCGGCGTCCGGGTCCGTGCCGGGGCGGAAGGCCCCCTGGCGGGTCCCGCGCCGCAGGACGTCGGCGACCGTGGCCCGCCACTGGTCGCAGTGCGCGGTGTGCAGCCGGCCCACGGCGGTCGAGCGCGCCGCCTCGGACCAGAGGTGGAGCCGGATGGCGCACGCCCACCGCTGCTGCGGCGTGCACGGCGTCCGCAGCTCGATCAGCCGCCGCAGCTCCTGCGCCGCGTCCCCCGCCCCGGTGACCACGGCCGCCAGGCGGGCGGCTTCCTCCTCCAAGCACCAGCGCACGGCCGCTTCCAGCAACTGCTCCCGGCCGGGGAAGTGGTAGTGCACGGCGGCGGAGCTGGTCGCGCAGGCCGCCGCTATGTCGGCGATCCGTACGGCGTGCAAGCCGCGCTCCGCGATCAGCCGCACGGTCTCTCGGAGAATCTGGAGCGGCCTGCCGCCCTCGCAGGACCCGACGGCCGTCGCGCGTTCGCGTCGTACGGCCGCAGGCTTCGTGGCGGCCCCGGTACGGGACCCCAGCAGCCAGCCCGCGTCCACGTCGGCGGTATCGGCGATACGCGCCAATTCGGCCACCGTGAACCGGCGCGAACCGCTGAGCGAACGCGAAAGTTTCGAGGGTTCCATGACGATCCGCCGGGCGAACTCGCGCCGGCTCACCCCCGCGGTGGCGATCACCTGGCGCACCCGCCCGGCCACCTCACCGCCACCGTCGCCGACACGACTTCCGGTTTCAGGCCGCATGGTCGGTCACCGTAACCACGCGTTGAGAAGAGCGCAACGGGGCTCAGTCGAAGTGCCGTGCCCTGCAGGGCATTCCGGCCCGTTCGGTGCGGCTGACCCGTGCGTCAGTCGGGGTCATAAGCCGTGAGAACCCCCGGCACAGCGGTGAAAGCGGACTTCTGCAACTTTGGGCAACCTACGATCAACTTGGCTCACGCGGCGGCCAGTTGCATTGTTATTGCCGGTCGGACATGGGCATATAGGCCCCAGCGCACGCGGTGGCACTCAAGGGGAGGCCGAACATGAACGTAATCTCGCCAAGTCGACGGGGCCGGCAGTTACCGAGGGCGCCTTTCTACTGCCCGGTGCCGTCCGCCGTCCACCCGTCCGCCGAGGCGCTCAACGACATGACGGTGCGGTGGATGCTCCAGCAGAGTCTCGACGCGGACGACCATCAGCGGCGGCGCCTCGCCCTGTGCGACTTCGGCGGGCTGACGGCGTCCACGATGGCGTACGGGCAGATCGAACCGCTGACGCTGATGGCCAGGTTCCACGCCGTGCTCTTCTCGCTCGACGACGGTGTGTGCGACGAGGCGTACGCCACCGCGGACACCCTCGCGCAGGAGACGTCCCGCATCATGCGGGCCCTGGAGGCCCCGACCGTCCCGCAGCCGGACGAGTCGCCGCACACGGCGGCGTTGCGCTCCCTGCGTCTGGAACTGGAACGGTACGCGTCCCGGCAGCAGGTGCGCCGCTGGACCGACGCCATGCGGGTCTACACCTCGGGGCTCGTGTGGGAGGCGGCGTGGCGGCGGAACCCCGACCTGCCGTCGCTGAACGACTACGTCACGCTGTGGATGAGGGCCATAGGCATGGCCCCGTCCACCGCCATGATCGAGATCGTCGCCGGGTACTCGGTGCCCGACAACGACCTGGAGGACCCGCGGGTGCGGGCCCTCACCGAGATCACCTGGACACTGGTCAGCTGGGACAACGACCTCTACTCCCGCAACAAGGAGCTCCTGCGGGCCGACGACAACCTCAACCTCGTCGACGTGCTGTGCCAGGAACTCGACTGCGACCCGCACCACGCACTCCGGGAGGCCGTGGCGATGCGGGACCGCGTCATGGTGCTCTTCCTGCGGTTGCGCGACCAGGTGCTGAGGGACGCCGGAGGGGGACTGCGCCGCTACGTACAGGGGCTCGGCCAGTTCATCCGCGGGCACCTCGACTGGGCCTCCACCTGTCCCCGGTACAGCGTGCCGTCCGCTCCGGAGGGCAAACCGGACGAGGGGTGGTGGAAGCAGCGTCCCGCCGACGACAGTCTCGAACCACTGCCCCTGCCGACGATCTCCTGGTGGTGGGACCAGCTGGCGGTCAGTAGCCGCGCCACCAGCGGGTGACCGCCTGCCACAGCCGCTTGGGCGCCACCGGCCTGCGCTGGGCCGGGATCATGACCGGCGTCCGCGCCGCGGCGGGAAGCGGTGCGGACACGGTCTGCGGGGCGGGGCCCGGCACCCGGGCCGCCGGCTGCGCGGACGCGACGGCCGGCGTGGGGGAGTTCACCTGCCAGTCCGGCTGCGGCGTCGTGCGCGACTTCGTGGTCGGGTGGCCGGGGTCGGCCTCCGGCGGCCGCGCGGCGAACTGCACCGGCAGCTCGATGAGGTGCCTCGACATGAGGGAGCTGCGGTACCGCAGCTCGTGCTCCCCGACAGAGAGTTGGAGGTCCGGCAGGCGCATCAGGAGGGCGTCGATGCCGGTGTCGGCGATGGCGCGGCCGATGTCCTGGCCCGGGCATTCGTGCGGCCCGCCGCTGAAGGCGAGGTGGGCGCGGTTGCCCTGCATCGAGGCGTGCGGGTCGGGACGTACCACCGGGTCGACGTTGGCGGCGGCGATCCCCACGATCAGGGCGTCGCCCCTCTTGATCTGCTGCCCGCCGAACTCGGTGTCCCCCACGGCCCAGCGGCCGAGGATGGTGGTGAACGGCGGCTCGTCCCACAGCGTCTGCTCGACCGCCTCGGGCAGCGTCATGTGGCCGCCGCTGAGCTGGGCGCGGAAGCGCGGGTCGGTGAGCACCATGCGCAGGACGTTGGCGATCAGGTTGGCGGTCGTCTCGTACGCCGCGATGAGCACCAGTCGCAGGTGCTGGCTGACCTCGTCGTCGGTGAGCCCGGCCGGATGTTCCACGAGCCAGGTCGTGAAGTCCTCCTGGGGCGCCGTGCGGCGCTTGGCCACATGCCTGCTCAGCACGCCCATCACATAGGCGTTGCTGGCGTTCGCCGTCGCCGTTCCCTTGATCATGTCGCGGGCGGACTGCACCATCCGCTCGTTGTACTCCTCGGGCATGCCGAGGATCTGGCACATCACCATCATCGGCAGGTGCTCGGCGAACCGGCCCACCAGGTCGGCCTTGCCGTCCTGGCAGAAGCTGTTGACGAGCCGGTTGCTGTACCGGTTGATGTGGCGGCGCACACCCCGGGTGTCGATGCGCGCGATGCTGTCGGTGACGGCGCCGCGCAGCCGCTCGTGGTCCCCGCCGTCGGCGAAGACGCAGATGGGCTGCCAGGTGAAGATGGGCGCCAGCGAGTGGTCCGGGGGGACGGTGCCGTCGGCGACCAGCCGCCATCGGCGCGAGTCGCGGGAGAACTGCGACGGGGTGCGCGTCATGTGCAGGTTCTCGGTGTGGCCGAGGACCAGCCAGGCCGGTACGTCGTCGTTGAGCAGTACGGGGGCCACCGGGCCGTGCTCGGCGCGCAGCTTCTCGTACACGGCCATCGGGTCGCTCTCGTGCTCCGGTCCGTACAGCCGGCGCAGGCCGCCCGGGCCCGTTCCGGCGACGGCGTGGGCCGGGCAGCCGGGGGGCGGGAGGGCCCCGTCGTCCGCTCCGGGTAGATGGTGGAAGGGGGTTGTCACGGTCACTCCAGGTATCGGACGAGCGGGCGTCAGGCCGGCGGTTGCAGGGACAGGGCGTGCAGATAGCGCATCAGCGTCAGCAGCACGTCGCGGCAGGACCCGCGTCCTCGCGCGTCGCAGTCCACTATCGGTACTTCCGGGGGCAGGTCGAGGGCGGTGCGCAGGGCGTCGACGGGGTGCCGGGGCGCGTCGGGGAACGTGTTGATCGCGACGACGAACGGCACGCCCCGCTCCTCCAGGCGCCCGATCACGTCGAAGCTGACCTCGAGCCGGCGGGTGTCGATCAGCACCACCGCGCCGAGGGCGCCTTCGAACAGCCCGTTCCACAGGAACCAGAAGCGCTCCTGGCCGGGGGTGCCGAACAGGTAGAGGACCAGTTCGTCGCTGATGCTGATCCGGCCGAAGTCCATCGCGACGGTGGTGGCGGTCTTGCCCTCCAGGTTGTCGTCGACGCCGACCCCGGCTTCGGTCATCGTCTCCTCGGTGGTCAGCGGGCGGATCTCGCTCACCGAGCCCACCATCGTGGTCTTGCCCACGCCGAACCCGCCCACGATGACGATCTTCACCGCGGCCGTGGCCGTGGTGGGGAGAACGTCCTCGCTGCGCGGGCCGGTGATCGTGTCAGAGCTTCTGAAGTCCATGCATCACCGCTTCGAGGAGGGACCGGTCCGGAAGGGTGGCGCGGACGATCGGCGCCCGCGATTCGACCAGCTCGGTGGCGAGGAGTTCGGTCAGCAGCGCCGTCACGACGCTGAAGGGCAGGCTGAGATACGCCGAGATCTCGGCCACGGACAACGGCGCCTGGCACAGCCGCAGGATCGCTGCCTGCTCCGGCTGCACCGTCGGCGTCGGTTCGGTACGGGAGACGACCATGGTGACGAGGTCGAGCGGCGCCCGCTCGGCGCCGTCCGGGCCGCCGGTCAGTACGTACAGCCGTTCCGGATCCTTCGTCTCGTCCTTCTCCGGCTCTCGTCGTTCTCGGCGGGGCGGACTCATACGGTCTGCCCGTCGTGGCGCGGCGGGCTGGTCAGATGAGCTCCGATCCGGATGACCAGATCCCGCATACGGGCGCCCATGAGGCCGGCGTCCACCGTGTCGTCGGCGAGTACCGCGAGGTACGCCCCGGTTCCGGCGGCCATCAGGTAGAAGAGACCGCCGTCGACCTCGATGACGACGAGCCGCATCTTGCCCTCGCTGTACGGGATTTCCGTGGCGACGGCCGCGGCGAGGCTCTGGAGCCCCGCGCAGGCCGCCGCGAGCCGGTCGGCGGCGTCGGGGTCACCGCCGTGCCGGGCGATGCGCAGCCCGTCCGCGGACAGGACGACGATCTGCTGGACCTGCGGCACCCCGTCGGCCAGCTCCTTGAGCATCCAGTCGAAGTTCGCCCGCTGCGTGATCACTTGAGATCTCCCTTGTCCAACGCGTCATCTGGTTCGTCACCGGCAGACGGGTCCGGCGCCTCGCCGTTGAACCCCTTGGTGAAGGCTTCGAGCCAGAGGCCCGGCTCCGGCTCCTCCTTGGCCGCGCCGCTCGCGTGGCCGTTGGTGTGGCCGTTGGTGTGGCCGTTGACCACCCCGGGGCGCTGCTCCGGCGGCAGGTTGTGCGAGCCGAGCGGCGCCCGGCCCCGGCTGCGGCGCTGCGGGAGGCCCTGCGCCGTCCATTCGGTCACCTCGGGGACGTCCTCCTCCCGTGCGACCGGCACGTGCACCGGCCGCTTCGGCTGGGCTGCCGGCCGCGGCTTGCGCCGCGGGACACGGGCCTCCTCCGCCGCGGACAGACCCGACGGGCCCTGGCGGGGGACGGCCGTCGCGCCGATGCCGTGGGCGATGCCGGGGGCAGGCCCGGTGGTGATCACCTCGCGCGGCACGATGAGCACGGCGCGGACGCCGCCGTACGCGGACTGCCGCAGCGAGACCTTGAGGTCGTACATCTGCGAGAGCCGGCCGACCACGGCCATGCCGAGCCGCGGCGTCTCACCGAGGTCGTTGAGGTCGATGCCGGCCTGGGCCTGCGCCAGCATGCGCTCGGCGCGGCCGCGGGCCTCCTCGCTGAGGCTGACGCCGCCGTCCTCGATCTCGATGGCGATGCCCGTCTGCACCTCGACCGCGGTGACGTGCACCCGGGTCTGCGGAGGGGAGTAGCGCGTGGCGTTGTCGAGGAGTTCGGCGCAGGCGTGGATGAGCGGTTCGACGGCGGTGCCGATGACGGCGACCTTGGCGATCGAGTGGAGATCGACCCGCTGGTACTCCAGGATGCGCGACATCGCGCCGCGCAGCACGCTGAACAGCGGTACGGGCTGCGGCCACTGACGTCCGGGCCGACCGCCGCCGAGGACGGCGATGGAGTCGGCGAGGCGGCCGATCAGCGAGGTGCCGTGGTCGAGACGCAGCAGGTCGTCGAAGACGGCGGGGTTGCGCCCGTGGTCCTCCTCCATCAGCCGCAGCTCGCTGGACTGCTGGTGGACGATGGCCTGCACGCGGCGCGCGATGTTGACGAAGGCGCGCTGCGCCGAGTCGCGCATCGCCTCCTCGTTGTCGACGATCTCCAGGACGGAGCGCACCAACGCGCGCTCGGGCTCGGGCAGATCGCGGTACGTCGGGTCCGCGTCGACCATGTCGCGCATGACCTCGGCGGGCGACTGGCCCTGGCGGAGGCGGCGAATGGTCGCCGGGAGCAGCTCGTTGCTCAGCCGCAGGGTCTGCCGGTCGTGGCCGGTGATGCGCTGGTCCAGGAGGGCCAGGCGCTGCCCGTACTCCGCGCGCAGGGCGTCCATGGCCCGTCCGCGGCGGACGACTTCGGCGGCGACGGCCGTCACCACCAGGGTCGCCAGCGCTCCGAAGCAGACGACCGGTATCCGCGCCGACGCCGGTACGAGGACGTAGGCGGCGGCAGTGGCCGCGGCCATCAGCAGGACGGGAGGCACGAGCGCGCGGAAGAACGGGGATTTTCGGTCAGTTGGAGGCGATTCAACGCGAACCATGTAAACCCTCTGGCGGTCGATTCGGGGATGTATTCGGCCATCACGACACTTACGAACAAGCGCGTGATTTCATATCAACTCGGCGCGCTTCGAGCGAGCTTAGCCAGATCGGATCAGTGCGACGGCATATTCACGTAACCCTCTGCACGGGCCTCCCCGGCGGGTTTAGACTCGCCAATTTTGCACACTGGGCTCATGCGTGTGCGCAAGGAGTAACCGATCGGGTGACGATTGGGGCTTGTGTACGCACAAAGGCCGCTCCCGCGGTAGCGGAAGCGGCCTGGGCCGGGCGAGGTGTGGGGGCGCGCCGCGCCCCCGCCTCAGGCGATGGACGCCGAGATGATCGCGGCGACGGCGATGTTGCACGACGCGGTCACCCACACCGCCGGGTGCGGCTCGTCCTGGACCAGCGTCTCGCCCAACTTCCCCGGCGTCACGAGGTCGACGACCCAGAACGCCACCGCCATCATCACGAGCCCCAGCACCCCGAACGCGGCGGTCGACAGGAGGCCCTTGCCGAAGTCGGTGTACGTCGTCCAGATCGAGGTGAAGACGATCCCGCCGATGCCCAGCAGCGCCGAACTCAGCAGCAGCGCCGCGTTGCGGTTGCGCTGCTCCCAGATCTGCCGGCCGAGCTTGCCGGGCGTCAGGGCGTCCACCAGGAATATGCCGAGCGTCAGCAGCACCACGCCCAGGGCCCCGTACGCGGCGGAGCGGCCAAGTCCGTTGACGATGTCTTCCATTGGTCTGTGTCTCCGCGCGTGAAGTCGATCGTGGTCAAGGAGAGGCAAAACCTATCGCACGGGTGTCCTGGGGCGGCGGCACGGGGCGCGGATGGTGTCCCGGCTGTCCGTACGACGCATTACGATCCGAACTCATGAGCGCTTCTGACCAGGAACAGGCCGTGACCGACCCCTCTTCCGCACGGACCGGCGGTCTCACGCCGCGGCAGGCCAGACGCCTGCGGATCGCCGCCGCCTCGGTCCTGATGGCGGCGGTGGCGGCGGTCCTCGCCGTACGGCTCGCGAGCCGGTCGTCGGTGCTGGTCGTCGGCGTGTACGGGCTGGCGCTCATCCTGTGCGGGGGCGTGATCGAGCTCAGCCGGCGCGGGCGCACCCGGCTCGCGACCTGGCTGCTCGTGTCGGGCCTCGCGGCGGCGGTGGCGGCGGACGCGTTCCTGATCCCCTGACGGGCGTCCCCTGACCGGCATCCCCCGAGCGGCATCCCGGACCGGCATCCCGGACCGGCATCCCGGACCGGCATCCCTTCGACCGACGGACGGCAGTCCCGGCCCCGGAACGCGGCTCGGCGCCACGGGCGAGTATTCCGCCCGAGGCGCCGAAGCCGCTGTGCGGGAGCCGGGGCTCCCGGACCTCCTAGTCGAGGTAGTCGCGCAGCACCTGCGAGCGCGACGGGTGGCGGAGCTTGGACATCGTCTTCGACTCGATCTGGCGGATGCGCTCACGCGTCACTCCGTAGACCTTGCCGATCTCGTCCAGCGTCTTCGGCTGACCGTCGGCCAGACCGAAGCGCATCGAGACCACGCCCGCCTCGCGCTCGGACAGGGTGTCGAGCACCGAGTGCAGCTGCTCCTGGAGGAACGTGAAGGAGACCGCGTCGGCCGGGACGACAGCCTCGGAGTCCTCGATGAGGTCACCGAACTCGCTGTCGCCCTCCTCACCCAGCGGGGTGTGCAGCGAGATGGGCTCGCGGCCGTACTTCTGGACCTCGATGACCTTCTCGGGGGTCATGTCGAGTTCCTTGGCCAGCTCCTCCGGGGTGGGCTCGCGGCCCAGGTCCTGGAGCATCTGGCGCTGGACGCGGGCCAGCTTGTTGATGACCTCGACCATGTGCACCGGGATGCGGATGGTGCGGGCCTGGTCGGCCATCGCGCGGGTGATCGCCTGGCGGATCCACCAGGTGGCGTACGTGGAGAACTTGAAGCCCTTGGTGTAGTCGAACTTCTCCACCGCGCGGATCAGACCGACGTTGCCCTCCTGGATCAGGTCCAGGAACAGCATGCCGCGGCCCGTGTAGCGCTTGGCCAGCGACACCACGAGGCGGAGGTTGGCCTCCAGCAGGTGGTTCTTGGCCCGGCGGCCGTCCTCGACCAGGATCTCCAGCTCGCGCCGGAAGACGGGGTCCTGCTCGTCCTCCTCCTCCAGCTTGTGCTCGGAGAAGAGGCCGGCCTCGATGCGCTTGGCGAGCTCCACCTCCTGCTCGGCGTTGAGGAGGGGAACCTTGCCGATCAGCTTGAGGTAGTCCTTGACCGGGTCGGCGGTGGCGCCGGCGACCATGACCTGCTGCGCGGGCGCGTCGTCCTCGTCCTCGTCGGACAGGACGTAGCCGTCACCCTGCTGCGGCTGCTTCACCGGCTTCTCGTCGGCCTCGTCGGCGACGGGCGCCTCGTCGGCCCAGGCGTCGCCCTGCGGCTCGTCGGGGGCCGCGGCGGCCTTCTTGGCGGCGGTCTTCTTCGCGGTCGTCTTCTTCGCGGCGCGCTTCGCCGGCGCCGCCGGGGCCTCGGCCTCGGCGGCGGACTCCATTACCGATATTGACGCGGGAGCCGCCTGAGACGTCGCCGTGGCGGTCTTCTTGACGGTCTTCTTCACCGCGGCTTTCTTGACCGCCGGACGCTTCTCCTCGTCCCGCGCGACGGCCTTGCGGGCACGCTTGACGGGCGCCTTGGCCGGGGCCTTGGGCGCCGTGACCATCAGCGTCACGCCCTCTTCGTCGAGGACCTGGTTGAGGCTGCGCAGCACCCGCTTGAGCTGGTCCGCGGGGATGCTGTCCGCCTCGAAGGCGTGGCGTACGTCGTCGCCGTTGATGTGACCCTGCTCCTTGCCACGCTCGATGAGCGCGACCAGGGAAGGGGATTCCGCAATCTCCTGTGGGAACGGGCGGGACGGACTGACCGACACGAGGAGCCTCTCGTAGCAAAAATGATGACTTGGCGAGGTCGCATGACGTATGGGGCAGCGCGACGACACCTGTGGGTTCATCGCACGCTCGCGCCATTTCGTTACGCCTTGAATGGAGTGACCTGAACCACTTTCCCGAAACGGCCCGCTCGGGGCCCCTCCGGTAGCGTGACGGCATGATCACCGGCACGGCCCATGTACTGATACTCGGCGGTACGACGGAAGCCAGGCAGCTAGCGCGGACACTGGCCCCGGTCCCCCTCCTGCGGGTGACGACCTCACTCGCGGGACGGGTGACACATCCAAGGATGCCTGAAGGCGAGATTCGCGTCGGAGGCTTCGGCGGCCCCGGACCGATGGCGGCCTGGCTGAGCGGCCACGGCGTCACCGCGGTGGTCGACGCCACCCACCCGTTCGCCGCCCGTATCAGCGCGAACGCCGCCACCGCCGCCGACGCGGCCGGAGTCCCGCTGGTCGCCCTGCGCCGCCCCGGCTGGCAGCCGGGTCCGGGCGACCGGTGGCACCACGCAGACGACCTGGCGGGAGCGGCGGCGCTGCTGCCCGCACTCGGCCGCCGGGTCTTCCTGACCACCGGCAGGCTCGGCCTCGCCGCCTTCGCCCATCTGGAGGACCTGGACTTCCTCGTACGGTCCGTGGAGCCCCCGGAGCCGCCGCTGCCGCGCCGTACCCGGCTGCTGCTCGACCGCGGCCCGTACACCGTCGAGGGCGAGAAGGAGGTGCTGCGCACGTTCGCCGCCGACGTCCTGGTCACCAAGGACAGCGGGGGCCCGGCCACCGCCGCCAAGCTCACCGCCGCCCGCGACCTCGGCCTGCCGGTCCTCGTTGTGCGGCGGCCGCCCCCGCCGCCGGGTGTGCGGACCGTCCCCGACACCGCGGAGGCGGTCCGGGAGCTGGAGCGGCTCGGGTGCCTCAGCCCCGGCGCAGCAGGTACGTGTCCATGATCCAGCCCTTGCGGGCGCGGGCCTCGGCGCGCAGCTCCAGGATCCGGTCCGAGACGTCGGAGAGCCTGCCGGAGACGAGGATCTCGTCCGCGGTGCCGATGTAGGCGCCCCAGTAGATGTACGGGTCCTCCTCGGCGTACCGCTGGAAGACCTGGTGCGCGTCGAGCATGACCACCACGTCGTCCGTGCCCTCGGGCCAGCCCTCGGCGAGCCGTCGGCCCGTCGTGATCTGGACGGGCTTCGCGATCCGGTTGAGCCCGGTGCGGTGGCGGGCCACCAGCGCGGACACGCTGCTGACGCCGGGCACCACGTCGTAGTCGAAGGCCACCCTCCCGCGCTCCAGGATCTCCTCCAGGATGCCGAGCGTGCTGTCGTACAGCGCCGGGTCGCCCCACACCAGGAACGCGCCGGTGCCGTCCTCGCCCAGCTCGTCGGTGATCATCCGCTCGAAGACGTCGGCCCGGCGGCTGCGCCAGTCGCCGACCGCGGGGGAGTAGTCGGCGCCCCCGGCCCCGCGGTCGCGGTCCGGGTCGCGGCCCTCGACCAGCCGGTACTGCCGGCCGTCCGCGATGTGGCGGTCGAGGATCTCGTGCCTCAGCCGGATCAGGTCGGACTTCTCCTCCCCCTTGTCGAGCAGGAAGAAGACGTCGACCGTGTTGAGCGCTTTGACGGCCTGGATCGTCAGATGGTCCGGGTCGCCCGCGCCGATGCCTATGACATGAATCTTTCTCACCGCAGGGAGTCTGCCGCATCGGCTCCGGCGGCCCCGGCCCGCCCACGCAGCCGCGGTGCGCTGCCGGCCGCCGGTACGGGCCCCTCCTGCCGCAGAACGCGGTCCGCCAGCTCCTCGGCCCACCCGACGAGTTCTCCGAGGGCGATCCCGTACGGGCGGGTGTCGTCGTACGCCGCGAGGCCGGCCGCCCCGCGCCGCAGCAGCGTGGCGCCGCCGTTCCTGTTGCCCCGGGCCGCGTGGGTGAGGCCGACGGCCAGCTGGGCCAGGCCGCGCCACAGGGCGCGTTCCGCCTCGGGGCCCGCCTTCCAGGCGTCCTCGAAGACCTCGTGCGCGTGGAACGGCATACCGGCGTCCAGCAGCCGCTGCGCATCGTCCACCGTCTGCGCCCCGGTGCGATCCACGCCCTCCGGCTGCCGGGCCACACCCTCGGCCCCGTAGGGCAGCGGCCTGCCGAGCCCGTCGCGCGGCCGCGCGTTGCGCGCCCGCCCCTCGGGGTCGCGGTCCCTCCTGTCCCGTTCCCTGTCGTCCATCCGCCCATTGTCACCGGAGTCGGGAGCACGCACAGAGTGAGGTATGGTTCTGTTGCGCGCCCAGCCAGGGGAAACCCCAGGTCAGGCGGGCACCGGGACGTGGCGCAGCTTGGTAGCGCACTTGACTGGGGGTCAAGGGGTCGCAGGTTCAAATCCTGTCGTCCCGACTTGCGTTCACGCGGGTCGAAGGCCGTGTCGGAGGAATCCGATACGGCCTTTTCGGTTTCCCGGGTCGGGCCGGTCCGGCTTTCCCGGGTTGGCCCGGCCCCGCGGGCCGCGGGTCGCCGCACGGTCAGAGGTCGTCGTCCCACAGGTCGAGGGGCACCTCTCCCGGCGTGAACGGCTGTTCCGTCCAGATGGTCTTGCCGGTCGGGGTGTAGCGCGTTCCCCACTGCTGCGTCATCTGCGCGACGAGGAACAGGCCCCGGCCGCCTTCGTCGTCAATGCGGGCGTGCCGCAGATGGGGAGAGGTGTGGCCGGTGTCGGAGACCTCGCAGATCAGGGTGCGGTCGCGGACGAGCCGCAGCTGGATCGGGCCGGCGGGGGCGTGCCGGACGGCGTTCGTGACGAGTTCGCTGACCACCAGTTCGGTGGTGAACGACAGCTCCTCCAGCTCCCATTCGCCGACCTTCTTGGTCGCCACCGCGCGGGCATGGGAGACCGCCTCCGGATCGGCCGTCAGGTCCCACACCGCCACCTGTTCGCGGCCCAGCATGTGCGTACGGACGAGGAGCAGCGCCACGTCGTCGTCCACGGCGCCCGGCAGCAGGGCCGCGACCGTCCGGTCGCACAGCTCCTCCAGCGGACGGCGGTGCTCGGTGAGGACGGAGCCCAGCGCGTCGAGCTGCTCGTCGAGGTCGCGCTCGCCGCTCTGCACGAGGCCGTCGGTGAACAGCGCCAGGAGGCTGCCTTCCGGCAGGTGCAGCTCCGCCGTCTCGAAGGGCAGCCCGCCCAGGCCGAGCGGCGGCCCCGCGGGCACCTCGGGGAAGGAGACGGCTCCCGTCGAGGGGTCGACCACGGCGGGGGACGGGTGGCCCGCCCGGGCCATGCGGCACTGGCCGGACACCGGGTCGTACACGGCGTACAGGCACGTCACGCCCAGCGCCTCGTCGTAGGGCATCGTGTGGCCGTCGACGGGGACGGCCCGTTCGTTGGCGGCCTGCGTGACGAGGTCGTCCAGCCGGGAGAGGAGTTCGTCGGGGGCGAAGTCCAGCCGGGCGAGCGCCCGTACGCTCGTGCGCAGGCGGCCCATGGTGGCGGCGGCGCGCAGACCGTGGCCCACCACGTCCCCCACCACCAGGCCGACCCGTGTGCCCGACAGCGGGATGACGTCGAACCAGTCGCCGCCGACACCGGCCTTGTTGTCGGCGGGCAGGTAGCGGTACGCCATCTCCACGCCGGACAGCTCCGGCAGGCTCTGCGGCAGCAGGCTGTGCTGGAGCATGAGCGCCGCGGTGTGCTCCCGGGTGTAGCGGCGGGCGTTGTCGATGCTCACGGCGGTCCGGGCGACGAGCTCGTCGGCCACGGCCAGCTCGCCGGCGTCGAACGGGTCCCGGCGGCGGTCCCAGGCGAACGTGACCACGCCCAGCGTGGCGCCCTCGGCGCGCAGCGGCACCGCCAGCCGGCCGCGCGGCCGCCCGTCGGCGCCCTCCGCGCCGTCCGGCCGTTCCGGCACCGGGCGGCCGGAGGCCAGACTGCGGGCCTGGGGGGAACCGGGCGGATACGCGATCCGCCGCCGGTCCTCCGGCCGGTCCGTGGCGGCCGCCCCGCCCTCCGGGCCCCACACCCGGATCACCTCGCCCGCGCTCCCGCCGGCCGGCTGGTCGCCGTCCAGCACCGCCTCCAGCAGGTCGACCGTGACCGCGTCGGCGAACCGAGGGACCGTGACGTCCGACAGCTCCTGGGCCGTACGGGTCATGTCCAGGGTCGTGCCGACCCGGCCGCCGGCCCGTACCAGCAGGTCCAGGCGTTGCTGGGCGAGGTAGCGGTCGGTGACGTCCATCGTCTCCTCGCACACCCCCAGCGAGGCCCCGGTGGCGTCCCGCAGCCAGTAGTACGAACACGACCAGACGTGGTCGCGCTCGGGGTCGGTGGGCGGGCGGCCGCGGTAGTGGAGCTCGATGACGGGCTCGCCGGTGGCCATCACCCGGCGCATCGTCTCCTCCAGGGTCGGGGGGTAGCCGTCGGACAGGATCTTCCCGTCGGCCACCATCTCGTCCGGCCCCATCCCGGTGTACTGGGTGGCGCCCATCTCGTGGCAGAGCGCCGCGTTCGTCCACACCACCCGCAGGTCCGTGTCGTAGATCGCCAGGCCGACGGGCGACTGGGTGGCCAGCCCGCGCAGCATCGACTGGAGTGCCTCGTGCTGCTCCGTCTCCTCGGCGTCGGCCACCGCCAGCAGCCGGGCCGGCCCCCTGCCCTCGGCGGACAGCACGAGGGCGGTCACGGCCACCCGTACGACGTGCCCGTCGCGGTGCCGCATCCGCAGGACCCGGCGGACTGCGGCCGCGCCCGCCGGGTCGCCGGCCGGCAGGTACGCCGCCGCGTCCGGAGCGCCCTCCCGCGGGGAGCCGTCGTCGCCGTCGGCCATCAGGGCGTCGAGCGGCCGGCCGAGCACCTCCCGCGGCGCGTACCCGAGCAGCCCGCGCGCCGCCGGGCTCCAGCCGACGACCGTGCCGTCGGCGTCGAGCACGGCGGTGGCCGCCCTGGAGACGTCGAGGGGCCCGCGGACATCGGCGTCCCCTGCTGCGTGTTCCGCGCTCATGGTGCCCGCCTCGTCGGCTGCGCCCAGCGGGCGGCGAGCAGCAGCACGATGTCGTCCGGTCGGTCGGCGGCCTGTCTGGCCTCCGTGATCAGGCGGTCCGCGGTCTCGGCCAGGGACGACGAACCGATCGCGGAGAAGGTCGCGCGCAGCCGTTCGACGCCCAGGTCGATGTCGATGCCCGGCTGCTCCACCAGCCCGTCGGTGAACAGGGCGAGGACGGCGCCCGGCTCCAGGCGCAGCTCGGTGACCGGGTACGACGCCTCCGGGTCCACGCCCAGCACGATGCCTCCCGCCAGGTCGAGGACCTCCGCCGTACCGTCGCCGTGGCGCAGCAGGGGCTGCGGATGGCCGGCCCGTACGGCCTGCGCCGCCCCGGTCACGGGATCGAGGACGATGTAGCAGCAACTGGCGAACTGGCCCGGATCTATGTCGATGAGCAGGCGGTTCGTGTCCCGCATCACCTCACGCGGGTCCTGGCCGGCGAGCGCGAAAGCCCGTACGGCGCTGCGCAACTGGCCCATGGTGGCGGCCGCCGCCACACCGTGCCCCTGTACGTCGCCCACCACCAGGGCCAGCCCCTGGTCCGTGCCGACCACGTCGTACCAGTCGCCTCCCACCTCCATGCCCTGGGTGCCGGGCAGGTACCGGGCCACGGTGTCGACGTGCTCGACGACGGGCAGCCGGTGCGGCAGCAGCGCGCTCTGCAGGCCCCGGGCGAGGGCCGCCTCCGTGTCGTAGCGCTGGGCCCGTTGCAGGGCCTGCGCGATGAGCCCGGCCAGGGCGGTCAGCACCGTCCGCTCCTCGGGGCTGAAGCCGCGCGGCCGGTCGAAGCCGAGGATGCACGAGCCGACGGGCCGCCCGGAGGCGATCAGCGGCAGAAAGGCCCTGGCGCCCACGTGGGCGTCCATCGGGATGCCGGGGTAGGCGGCGGCCAGGTGCTCCATGGACTCGAAGAACATCGGGCGGCCCGAGGTGAGCGTCTCGACGCCGGGCAGCCGGGTGTCGAGCGCCACGCCGTCGAAACGGTCGAGGAACCCCTGCGGGAAGCCGGTCTCCCAGGCCAGGTAGAGGTGCCTCTCGTTCAGCAGGTAGATCGCCAGCTGACGGCCGCCGAACGCGGGCAGCAGTTCGTCGGTGACCACGGCCGACACCTGGCGCGCGGTGACGGCCTCGGTCAGCGCGATGGCCAGGGCGACCGGCCGGTACAGCGCCGACGCGCGGTCGGCGGGAGAGCCGAGCCCGGCGCCCGGCCGGGTGACGGACCCCGGCGCGTAGGCGGGCTGGTCGGCGGGGGCGAGGGTGGCGGTCAGGCCGTCGTGGCCCGGGTACAGGGAGACGGACAGCCACTCCTCGGGGCCCGGCGTGCGGCGGGCGGTGAAATGGACGTCTTCGTCCGACATCAGCGCGGCCCGGAAGTGCTCCTCGTACGCCGGGTGGCCGAACCACGGCAGCGCCTCCCACAGGACACGGCCGATCAGCTGGGAGCGCGCGCGCCCGAAGAGCGTCTCCGCGCTGTGGTTCAGGTACGTGATCCGTCCGACCCGGTCGAGGGAGACGATGGCGCGCGGCAGCCGGTCGGTCGCCTCCGCGACCGCGGGACCGGTGCCGAAGTCGACCAGGAAGCCCCGTAGCCGGCCGCTCGGGCCGCTGCCGGGCGGCCGGGCCCGTGCGGTGAGTTCCAGCAGGTGGGGGCGGCCGTCCGGGCCCCGCAGGCGCATCCGGCGCGACGCCGGGGCGCCCGACCTCGCCACGTGCCGGGCCACGGCCCACAGTCCGTACGCGTCCTCCGGATCCAGCCGCGCCGCCAGCGCGTCGACGGTGCCGGGGAAGGCCGCCCGTGAGGTGCCGAGGATGGCGCACAGCTCGTCGTCGGCCGACACCGCGCCGGTGGTCAGGTCCCAGTCGAAGTTGCCGATCCGTACCGGCGGCGTGGTGACGGACGGCAGTTGCAGGCAGACCGGCTCGGTCTCCCACTCGACGGGGTCCCCGGCCGCCCGGAGCCCGGCGAGCGCGGTGGCCAGCCGCTCCCCGGCGTGCAGCATCCGGCGGCGGTCGGTCTCGTCGACGGGGACACCGGTGGTGGCCGTGCGCAGCACCACCAGTACGCCGAACTTCTCGCGGCCGTCGGCGACCGGAACGTACAGCGAGCCGAACGGGAACGGCAGCCCCGCCATGAGCTGCGGAAACCGGCGCATGGCCTCCTCGGCGTCGGCGAGGTGGACGGGCTGCCCCGAGCGGTGCACCTCCGCCACCGGGAAGGGGCGGTTCACGTGCATGCGCCACCAGGGGCGGAACAGGGCGCCGGGCAGTCCGCCGAGGACCGCGAGCCGCAGCAGGCCCGGCGTCCCCGACCGCAGGTAGACCCCGCCGGCGAAGCCGCCCGCGGACTCGATCGCGTGCACCGCGGCCTGGGCCAGCACCAGGGCGAGTTCGCCCGGGGCTCGGCCGTCGCTGTGCGGGTTCCCGGAAGCCCCGCTCCGGCTCGGCGGGGCGGGCCCGGCCGCGCCGTACCAGGTCACACAGCAAGGATGCTCCCCGGCCGAGGGGTCGCGCATCTTCGCGTCAGCCGACCGCCGGGTTCTCCGTGGCGGCGGCCGTCGGCAGGTGGCCCGGCCGGGCGGTCAGGGCGGTCGCCAGCTGGGCGCGGGAGCGGACGTCCAGCTTCTGGTAGATGCGGGTCAGCCGGGCCTCGACCGTCTTCACGCTCAGGTACAGCTTCGCCGCCGCCTCCTGATTGCTGGCGCCCTGGCCGACCAGCACGGCCAGGCGCAGTTCCGCGTCCGTGAGGGCGGCGAGGCTCTCACCCCGGGCGGGGGCCGGTTCGGCCGTACGGGACGAGGTCTCGGTGGTCAGCCCCAGCCAGGGCACCGCACCGGCCCGTTCGAACACCGCGGCGGCGGCGTGCACCGCGCTCTGGGCCGCCGATCTCCTGCGGCGGCGGCGCTCCACGCGGGCCAGCGCGATGAGCGCCCGGCCGCGTTCAAGCGGCAGCCCGGCCACGGCGAAGCTCTCCGCCGTACGGGCGAGCAGGCAGGCCGCCTCGTCCTGCTTGCCGTTCGCCGCCAGGTAGAGGGCGTACGCCCGGTCGCAGCCGAGGAGCACCGTCGTGCGGCCCAGCCGCTCGGCGACCGGCCGCACGGAGTCCAGCAGGGACGCGGCCTCCTCGGGCGCGTCATTGGCCAGCAGCGCCTCGGCGAGCTCCTCGTGCCAGCGCAGCATGGACGGGTCGACGGTCGACTGGGCGCGCTCGTCGGCCTGGACCCGGCGCAGGCTCTCCAGGGCCGACGCCACGTCGCCGTTGATCAGCTGGACCCGGCCGAGCGCGTACAGGCTGCGGGAGAGGAACACGTGGTCGCCCTCCTCCTCCGAGGCCCGGACACTGCGCCGGGCGTAGCTCGCGGCACGCTCGAAGCTGCCGCCCGCGGTCTCCGCGAGGGCCAGGGCGTACCAGGCGGGGCCGGGGGAGAGACCGGCCTCGAGGGTCAGCGCCAGCGACCGGCCGGCGTGGGCGAGGGCCGCCGCGCACTGTCCCTGGCGGGCGTCGATCTCGGCGAGCGTACGGAACAGCTCGATGGAGTCCTCCACCGGTCCGCGGCGCTCCACCAGCGGCAGCAGGGCGTTGAGCTGGTCGCGGGCGTCCGTGAGCCGGTCGTCGAACATGGCGTGGCGGATGGTCAGGATCTGCGCGGCGTTGCGGATACCGAGCGGACGCTCGAACACCTCCAGTGCCCGCGCCTCGGCCAGCACCCGCTCCGCGTCCGGTGAGCCGAGGACGCGGTCCATGCGCGCCTGTACGGTCAGCGCCCTCGCGGCGGTGCGGCGGTCGCCCACCGAGCCGGCGAGTGCGGCTGACTCGACGGCGGCGGCCCGGGAGCGGACGGGGTCGCCGTCGGCCAGGACGTACTTCACGGCGAGCCGGAGCTGGACGGCCGCGCGCAGGGCCGTGTCCCCCTCGGAGTCCTCCATGGCGTGGACGTAGATCTCTTCGAGGTCGCACAGCCCCTGACCGGCCGTGTCCAGCACCGCGAGCCGGGCGCGGACGCGGTCGGCCGGTGCGGCGTCGCGGGCCAGCAGGTCGGTCGCCGCGCGCATGGCCAGGTCGGCGCGGGCGGCGCGGGCGGCCTCCTCGGCCGCGCCGACGAGCCGGGCCATCCGCTGGACGCCGTCGCGTACGGGCGTGGACTCGGCGGCGAGCAGGGCCAGTTCGGCGGCCAGCGCGCTGTTGCCCCGGCGCCGCGCGAGGTCGGCGGCGGCGGCGACCTCGGTGGCCAGGTCCCCGTCCGGGATGTCGGTGGCCAGGGCCCGGTGGCGCACCTCCTCCACCGGGTCGTCGACGACCCGCGCCAGCGCGGCGTGACCGGCGCTGCGCTCGGTCCAGCAGGTGTCGTGCACGAGCGTCGAGGGCAGCACGCCTGCGGTGAACCCGACCGTCCCGTCCTCGTCGAGCGAGATCAGGTTCGCGCGTTCGGCGGCGGCGAGGTCGGCCTCGGCGGTGGGGCGGCCGGCGCGGCGTATCAGCGAGGCCGTGGGGCGCAGGGCGAGCGCCGCCAGCAGCAGGGTGGAGCGCACGTCGGGGGAGGCGGCGCCGAGCAACTGGCGCGCCAGGTCGCGGGCCCGCCCGGAGAGCGAAAGCGTCTCGGCGTGGTGCACGGGGGTCCGCGCGTCGGCGAGCGAGCGGCCGACGGCCAGCGCCAGCCGGGGGTTCCCGCCGCTGGCCCGGTGGATGCGGCCGGCCATCCGGGAGGGCAGCCGGTGGTGGATGAGGAGTTCGGCGATCTCGTCGGCCTGGAGCGGCGGTACGAACAGGACGTCGGCCTCGGAAGGCACCCACAGGGGTTCGGGACCCGCCTGCCCCGGGCCGGGCGCACCGCTCGGGGGAGGGCCCGATTCGTACGGGGAAGGGGTCTCCACGGCGAGCACCCGCAGCGCGGACGGCGCCAGGTGCAGGGCGAAGCGCATGAGGTCGGCGCTGGTGTCGTCGACGCGCTGCACGCCGTCGACCACCAGCAGGACGGGGCCGCGGGCGGCGAGGGTCCGCAGGATCTGGGCGAGGGCGAGCCGCAGGGCGATGGCGTCCCAGCCGTCGTCGGGGATGACCGCCTCGCGGCACAGCATCGCGACCGCGGTGCGCTGCGGGCCCGGCAGCCCTTCGAGCAGGTCGTACGTCCCGGGGGCGGCCGGATCGTTCCGGTCGCCGGGGCCGTGCGGGCCGCTGTGGGCGGCGCCGGGCGCGGGCCAGGAGACGCAGGCCGCCACGGACGCCACGAGGGCGGCGGCGGCCGCGCCGGGGATGTCGCGGTCGGCGGGGAGCGTGGCCAGCCAGATCACCGTCTCGCCGCGGCCCTCGGCGCGCGCGGCGGCGGCCAGGGCGAGTTCGGTCTTGCCGACTCCGGCGGGGCCGGTGAGCAGGGCGCGGCCACGGGTGTGCAGGACCCTTTCGAGCCGCGCGAGGAGTTCCGTCCGCCCGACCGGCGCGGGTCGGTTCACCGCCGACGTCACGAACCCACCACCGCCCTCCGGTGCGCGCGAGCCCACTGCCCGTGCGAGCAGAGAATACGAAGTCGGCGGCCGCCGTCCAGACCGTTTGTCCGGCATGCGGACAGACGTGCGGCGAGGCGCGTCCGCGGCAAGCCGTGGACGCGCCCCTGAACAGCGTGGGTGTGACGTATTCAACGTCTCAGAAGGTGAGACTCCAGCTGTCGATGTAACCGGTGTCGCCCGAGGCGACGTCGCGGACCTGGAGCTTCCACGTTCCGTTGGCGACCTCGCTCGACGCGTCGACCGTGTAGGTGGCGACGACGTTGTCGGCGCTGTCCGAGGAGGACGCGGCCTTCAGGTTGCGCACGGTGCCGTCGGGGGCGACGAGGTCCACGACCAGGTCGCCGCGCCAGGTGTGCTTGATGTCCACGTCGACCTTCAGGGCGGCGGGGGCGTTGCCGGTGCGGCCGGTGACGGCGAGCGAGGACGAGACGGTCGTGTTGTCGCTGATCGTCACGTTCGCGGCGTTGGTGAAGGTGGCGCCGCCGGGGGTCGTGGTGCCGGTGACGGCGTTCACGGTCTTGGTGGTGTCGGCGATGCCGGAGCCGCAGCCGCCGGTGCAGGTGCCGGGCAGCGGACGGGCGTTGGCCTTGATCGCGGACTCGATCTCGGCCGGGGTGAGGGTGCTCTTGGCCGACTTCAGGAGCGCGGCGAGGCCGGCGATGTGCGGGGCGGCCATCGAAGTGCCCTGGTAGGGCTTGTAGTTCTCGGTGGACTGCGTGGTCGTGCCGGAGTTCAGCGTCGAGAGGATGCCGTTCTCGGGCGTGGTGACCGTGCCGGGCGTGTCCGTGGCGCGACGGGTCTCGCCGCCGGGCGCGGAGACGTCGACGACGGTGCCGTAGTTCGAGTAGTACGAGCGGTTGCCCTCACGGCTGGTGGACGCCACGTTGATGACGCCGGAGCAGTTGGCGGGCGTGAAGCCGGAGGCGTTCGCGTTGCTGTTGCCCGCCGCGACGACCACGGTGGTGCCGCGCGAGACGGCGCCGTTGATGGCGGTCTGGTACACGCTCGGGCAGGTGGCGCTCGCGCCGCCGAGGCTCAGGTTGATGACCTTGGCCGGGGTGGCGTTCGCCGTGACGCCCGGGACGGTGCCGCCGGACGCCCAGGTGATGGCGTCGGCGATGTCGGCCGAGGAGCCGCCGCACTTGCCGAGGACGCGCACGGGCTGGATCTTCGCGCTGTACGCGATGCCCGCGATGCCCTTGGTGTTGTGGGTGGCGGCGCCGATGGTGCCGGCCACGTGCGTGCCGTGCCAGGAGGAGTTGCTCGCCTTGGACCCGGTGCCGCACTCGCCGTCGGTGGCGTTCCAGTCGCCCTCGTCCTTGGCGTTGTTGTCACGGCCGTTGCCGTCACGGGCGTCGGCGGAGGACGAGATGAAGTCGTACCCGGCGACGACGTTGCCGGCCAGGTCCGTGTGGGCGGCGTAACCGGTGTCGATGACGGCGACGGTGACGCCGCTGCCGGTCGTCTTGTCCCACGCGCCGGGGACGTTCATGCCGCCGGTGGCCTCGAAGAGGTCCCACTGCTTGGCGTAGTCCGTGTCGTTCGGGGTGACCGCCATCGCGTAGGCGCGGATGTCGGGCTCCACGGCCGCGACCGAGGAGTCGGCGCGGAAGGCGGCCATGACCTCGCTCAGGTCCTTCTTCGACGCCTCGCCGCCCAGGTCGACCAGGGCGGCGCCACCGGCGAGGCGGCGCTCGAACGACAGGCTCTCGCCGGTCTTCTCGCCCTTGGCGGCGGCGTCCTTCCTGGCCGCCGTGTTGGAACCGGCCTCTTCGGCCTTGGACTTGTACGTGACGATGACCTTCTCGACCGGGGCGGTCGGCAGTCCGGTCATGGCCTGCGAAGCCGGGGCGGGCTTCGGGGAGGGGCCCGTGGCGGCGGCGGACGCCACGGAGGAGGTGGCAACGACGCCGGCGATCGTGGCGGTCGCGGCCACGACGGATATGAGTCTCCGCCTGGAACCGTTCAAGGTGTTCCCTTTCATGACTGACGTGCGGAGCGCGGGCGGGCGGCGCGGGAATCGCGAGTGGCGTGGGGGCCACGTGTTCGCGGTTCCTGGGCCGGGTGAGCCCGTGCGCCGCCGCCGGCGCTACGACCCTGGGTCAAGGCCGTCTCCCGGCGTCACCCACCCTTTACATGCACCTGACAGCCAATGGTCAGGAGACGGGATTCGCCGGTGCGGCAGACAGTAGGGAACGGCGAGATGAACCCGATACGGGGAAAACCCTTGTCACCCCCGCGAGGGGTCCGAGGCGGGGGAGGGTGGCCCCCGGGGATGCCGCTCCGCGGCCCGGTACGGGCGGCCCTGTAGCGTCGGCTCCAGGTATGGACACCCTCACCCTGTGGCAATGCGCGGCGCTGGCCTCGGCGTCCGCCCTGGTCGGCTTCTCGAAGACGGCCGTCAGTGGCGCCAACACCGTCAGTCTCGCGGTCTTCGCGGCCGTGCTCCCGGCGCGCGAGTCGACCGGCGTCCTGCTGCCGATCCTGATCGCCGGGGACCTCATCGCGGTGTCCGTCTACCGGCGGCACGCCCACTGGCCGACCCTTCTGCGGCTGTTCCCGGCGGTCGCCGCGGGGGTGGTGGCGGGCGCGGCGTACATGCTGTGGGCCGACGACGAGGCCGTACGTACGTCGATCGGCGCAATCCTCCTGCTGATGGCCGGAGTCACGCTGTGGCGCCGGCGCACGCCGCCGCAGGGCGGGCCGGGCGACGGCTCGGCGGCGGATCCCGGGACGGGCACGGCGTCGCGCCGCGGCCGGATCAAGGCCCGTTCGTACGGTGTGCTCGGCGGGTTCACCACGATGGTCGCCAACGCGGGCGGGCCGGTGATGTCGCTCTATCTGCTCTCGGCGGGATTCCGGAAACTCGGCTTCCTCGGCACGTCGGCGTGGTTCTTCCTCATCGTCAACACGTCCAAGGTGCCGTTCGGCGCAGCGCTCGGGCTGATCGACCGCCGGTCGCTGCTGCTGGACGCCGCACTGGTGCTCTTCGTTGTCCCGGGCGCCTGGCTCGGCCGCGTGTGCGTGGACCGTATCGACCAGCGGCTCTTCGAGCGGCTGGTGATCGGGGCGACCGTGCTGGGCGGACTCCAGCTGCTGCTGCGCTGAGAGCGCCAAATGGTGCGCATGGTGGGTTTCCTGGTGAAAGTGGAGGCGTAGAAGCGGCCCTTCACGCTGGGAGACACTCATGGCTCAGATCAACCGACGCGACCTCGGCCTGTTCGTGCTGCGCGCGGGCACCGGCGCCGTCCTGGCGGCGCACGGCACGCAGAAGCTGCTCGGCTGGTTCGGCGGCGGAGGCGTGGAGGGGACGGCGGCGGCCATGGAGCACATGGGCTTCACCCCCGGACGGCAGAGCGCCGTGGCGGCCGGGCTCGGCGAGGCGGGCGGCGGGGTGCTGCTGGCCCTGGGACTCGCGACGCCCGCGGCCGGCGCGGCGGCGGCCGGAGCCATGGCCGGGGCCGTCGCCGTACACGCGCCCGCGGGCTTCTTCGCCCAGTCGGGCGGATACGAGTACCCCGCCTTCCTCGGCTTCGCGGCCGCCGCCATCGGCATCGCCGGGCCCGGCCGCTACTCCCTGGACCACGCCATGAGCCACCACTTCGACCAGCCCTGGACCGTGGCACTCGCCTTCACCGGCTGCGCGCTCGCCGCGGCCGGCGTCCTCACCAAGCGCAGCAAGGCTCAGGCGGAGGACGCCGACCGGCCCGCGACCTAGCGGCGGGGGCGGCGGCCCGGCGGCCCGCGGAACGCCCGGGCGGACGTCAGCCGGGATCCGCCGTGCGCGGCGGCGGCAGCATCGCCCACCGGATGGTCCTGGTCAGGGCGTGCCCGGTGAGGCGCACGCAGGTTCTCTCCAGCCCTGGCAGGTACGGCAGCCGCAGCGGCTCCCGGGCCCACGGCGGAAGCGTCGAGACCGCGTTCGCGGCGAGCACCGCGTACGGCCCCCGGGCGATCCAGGGCAACGGCGGGTGCAGCAGGATGTACCGGGCGGCGTCCCGGGCCTCCTGGGTGGCGCGCAGCTCGGGCCGGTAGGCCCGCAGCCGTTCGTCGAGTTCCGCCCGCGTGCGCGGCGGATCGCTCACGCCGAGGGCGGCGGCCACCCGCGCCATGTCGGCGACGTACGCGTCGCAGCCTTCGGCGTCCAGGGGCCGCACCCCGAAGAGCTGGTGGGCGGAGAGGAAGCTGTCGACCTCGGCGACGTGGACCCAGGCCAGCAGGTGCGGGTCGGCGGCGTGGTACGCGTCCCCTGCGGCCGTCGTGCCGCGCACCCGCTCGTGCACGGCACGGACGCGGTCGACCGCCCGCTGCGCGTCGTCCGCCGTCCCGTACGTCGTCACCGCGAGGAACGTGCTCGTGCGCTGGAGCCTGCCCCACGGATCGCCCCGGTAGCCGGAGTGGGCCGCGACGGCGGCCATGGCCAGCGGGTGCAGGGACTGCAGCAGCAGCGCCCGCAGCCCGCCGATGAACATCGACGCGTCCCCGTGCACGGTGCGCACCGGCCGCTGCGGCCCGAACCACCGCGGCCCCGGCGTGTCGTGGATCCGCGCCCGCGTGTCCGCGCCGGAGGGCCCCGCGACGCGGGTGAACAGGCTGCTGCCCAGCCGCTTGCGCAGGTAGGAGGTGGCGGGTGAGGACACGTCCATACGACCAGTATCCGCCGGGCCCGGCGGCGTCAGCCGCGCAGCGGCGGCCGGTGCGCGTACACGGGCGTCCGTCGGGTCCTGGCCCGGTGGGCACGGCCGGTCGCCGCGTACCACTGGACCGCCAGCGTCACGGCGAGGGCGGCCTCGACCAGGTCGCCGCCGTAGTACATGAGCCGCGCGCCGGACCGCAGGTCGTCGGGGAGGACCGTGGCGCCGGGCGGCGGCGCGGCGAACAGGACCTTGGCGAGGACCGCGTGGGCCGCGCCGGCGGCCAGCAGCGTCGCGCCGCGCCACCGCAGGCTCCAGCGCCGGCGCAGCGGGTCGAGCCCGCAGACGGCGAAGGTGAACAGCACGCCGGCGGCCAGGACGTGGGTCTGCACGGCCGCGTGGAGCAGGGGGCGGTCGTGCGCGGCCGCGAGGAGCGGGGTGCGGTGCAGCAGCCACAGCCCGCCCATGTCCAGCAGCGCCGCCAGCGGCGGGAACACCAGCAGGCCGGCGGGCCGGGAGTGCGCGGCGGCCAGCAGGGCGCGACGGGCGCGGCCGGGACCGGTGGCGCGCAGGACGAGCGTGAGCGGACGGGCCAGGACGAACAGCAGCGGGGCCGCCATGCCGACGACGAGGTGCTGGATCACGTGGGCGGTGAACGGGCCGCCCGGAGGCGTCGCGGCCGTCACCGCGGCCAGCGCCGCGCCGCCGGCCGTGAAGGAGGCGTCCCGCGCCGGGGACCAGGCGTCGCCCCGCCGGCGCAGCCGCCTCGCGGCGGTGAGGTACGCCGCCACCGCGAGGAGCGCGATGAGCGCGGCGGCGACGCCTACGAGCTGGGCCGGGCCGCAGGACGGCAGGCCACCGTGGCAGTGAGCGGGGGTCACGGAGTCTCCGGAGGAGCGGGTGAGGGGTTCACGGGGACGCGGGGTGCGGGGTCCGCAATGACGCGGGGTGCGGGTGATGGGTTCACGGGCTCGGGGGTGCGGGTGGCGGCTTCACGGGCATGCGGGCCCCGGGTGACGGGTCGACAGGGACGCGCGGTGACGGGGATGCCCGGTGCGCGCGACGGGTCGACGGGGACGCGCGGTGCGGGTGAAGGGGCGGCGGGGACGCGCGGTGGCGGGGGACGGGCTCGCGGGTGCGCAGGGTGCCGGTCGGTTCACCCGCGTACCGGATGCGGGCGGGGCGCGCGTACGGCCAGGGTCGCTCCGACGGCCAGCAGGAGCAGAGCGGCGCCGTTCCAGGCCCAGTCGTAGGGGGTGACGTCGACGCCGTACCGGATCTGGTGCAGGCGCAGCAGCTTGTGGTCGACGACGCCGTCGAAGAGCTGGAAGGCGCCGAGCCCCAGGAAGAGTCCGGCCCGCGCGTGGGGCGGCGACAGCGCCCGCCGGCGGCGCAGGTCGGCGTACAGGAACAGGCCCGCGACCAGGCCCAGGAGTTCGGCCGTGTGCAGCAGTCCGTCGGACAGCAGCCCCACGGCGGGGGTGGAGCGGTCGTAGAAGTGGTGCCATCCGAGGATCTGGTGGAAGACGATCTCGTCGACGGCGGCCATCGACGCCGCGCCGATCAGCGCGCAGACGGCAGCCGACCTGCGAGGCAGGAGGGCGGCGGCGGTCGGTGGCGTGTCCGGTGCGGGTGCGGTCATGGGTTCCGGCCTCTCACGGGGGGGCGTGTCGTCCCGTACGCCTACCCGCGACCGCCCGGAGCAGCGCCGCATTCGAGTGAGGCGGACCGCAGCCGGGTGCATAGCCGGGCGTGCCCGTGGTAACGGCGACCGCGGCGGGTACCCGGGTCCCATGATGAAACGCGCACTGTGGCAGGGACTGGTCGCCGGAGCGGCCGGGACCGCTGTGATGACCCTGGCGGAGAAGGCGGAGCAGCGACTGACCGGCCGGCCCGATTCGCACGTCCCGGCACGCACCCTGCAACGCCTGACCGGCATGCGGGAGCGGCCGGGCCGCCAGCCCGTTCCGGTGAACTGGGCCATGCACTTCGGCCAGGGCGCGCTGGCCGGCGTGGTGCGCGCCGTGATGGCGCAGACGGGGCTGCGCGGCCCGTGGTCCTCGGCCATGTTCGCCGTCGTGCGGCTGACCAACGACCAGATCCTGGAGAACGCCACGGGGGTCGGCGCGCCGCCCCCGACCTGGCCCCGCCGCGAACTGGCGGTCGACCTCCTGCACAAGAGCGTCTACGCCTTCGCCACCGGAGCCGTGGCCGACGCCCTCGCCGCCAGGAACGGCCCCGGCCCCGGGCAGCGGCACGCCGCCCTGCGCCCGGGCCGCCGGAGCGACGTGGGCCCACTCCCCAGGACCTGACGTTCCCGCCCCGGGCCGCATCCGCCCGGGCCGTTCGGCGGGAAGGGGATACGACGCCACGCGGACGGGCCGGCATCCGGCCGCGACGGCACGGGCGGGTAGGCCCGGGACCGGGCGGGGCAAGCGTGGCCGGGCGAAGGCGGCGGACGTCCGGCAGGACGACGGCCTTCGCCCCCGTACCAGGAGGGCGTATGAGTCAGCACGGGCCGCCCGCCGACGTGGTGATCGTCGGCGGGGGAGCGGCGGGTCTCTCGCTCGCCCACGCCCTGACGGCCCCCGGCTCCCCGCACCCCCTCGCCGTGACGCTCGTGGAGACGCCGCGCCGGTCCCTGCGCCCCGCGGAACGCACCTGGTGCTTCTGGCAGGAGGGGGCCTGCGAGTTCGACGAGGCCGTGGTCGCGTCCTGGCGACGGCTGCGGGTACGGGGCCGGGACGGCTCGGTGACCGACGGCGAACTCGGGGCGCTGCGCTACCGGATGCTCCGTTCCGGCTCCTTCGAGGCGTGGGTGCGCGCACGTCTCGCGGCACGCCCGCACGTCACGCTGGTGGAAGCGACGGCCGAGGCGGTGCGCGACGCGGCGGGCGGCGCCGAAGCCCTGTGCGTGACGGAGGACGGCGACCGGCTCGCGCTGCGGGGCCGGTACCTGTTCGACTCCCGTCCCGCCCGCACGCTGCCGCCGGCGCGCAGCACCCTCCTCCAGCACTTCCGGGGCTGGTTCGTCCGTACCGCGGCCCCCGCCTTCGACGCCGGTGTCGTGGAGCTGATGGACTTCCGGGTGCCGCAACCCGCCCACGGCCTCGCGTTCGGGTACGTGCTCCCCCTCGGCCCGCGCGAGGCGCTCGTGGAGTACACGCAGTTCTCCCGCAGCCCCCTCACCCGGGGCGAGTACGACGCGGCGCTCGGGCACTACACGCGGGAGGTCCTGCGCCTGGGGCCGTTCGACGTGAACGCGGTCGAAAGCGGCGTGATCCCCATGACCGACGCGCGCTTCCCCCGCAGGGCCGGCGCCGCCGTCTACCGCATCGGCGCGGTGGGCGGCGCCACCCGGCCCGCGACCGGGTACACCTTCTCCGCCGTCCAGCGGCAGGTCAAGGCCGTCGCCGCCGCTCTGCGGGCCGGTGAGGAGCCGAGGTTCCCGGCGCCGCACGGGCGCCGGGCACTGGCCATGGACGCCGTCATGCTGCGGGCCCTGGACACCGGACGCGTCGACGGCCCCGACTTCTTCACCCGGCTGTTCGGGCGCACACCACCGGAGCGCGTACTGCGCTTCCTCGACGGGCGCAGCCGGCTGTGGGAGGACGTCCTCATCGGGTTCTCCACCCCCGTCGGCCCCATGCTCCGTACCGCGGCGGAACTGCCCTTCCTGCCGCGCAGATCCCTTCCCCGGACACCTGAGGAGAGCACCGGATGACGCTGTTGCGGGACGCGGACCTCGCGGACGCCTTCGACCACGCCGCCCGGGGCTACGACCGGCTCGTGGGCCTCAACGCCGGCTATCACGCCGACCTCCGACGGTCGGCGCGCCGGCTGCGGCTCCCGGACGGCGGGGCGGGCCTGCGCCTCCTCGACCTCGGGTGCGGCACCGGGGCCTCCACGGCGGCCCTGCTGCGCGCCGCGCCGCTCGCCCGCGTCACCGCCGTCGACGCCTCGGCCGGCATGCTGGAGCGGGCCGCCGCCAAACGCTGGCCGGCCGGCGTCACGTTCGTGCACGCCCCGGCGGAGCGGCTGGGCGCCGCCGGGGTGACCGGCCCGTTCGACGCGGTCTTCGCCGGCTACCTCTTCCGCAACGTGGCCGACCCCGACGCCGTACTCGCCGCCGTCCACGGCCTGCTGCGCCCGGGGGGCCGGCTGGCGGTGCACGAGTACTCCCTCAGCGGCTCGGCGGCGCACCGGGCCGTGTGGTCCGCCGTGTGCCGGGCGGTCATCGTTCCGGCGGGCGTCCGCACCGGCGACGCCGGGCTCTACCGCCATCTGCACCGCAGTGTCCTGGACTTCGACACGGCGCCCGTCTTCGCGGCCCGGATCACCCGCGCCGGATTCACCGGGACGCGCGTCCTGCCCGTACCCGGCTGGCAGACCGGCATCGTGCACACCTTCCTCGGCCGTCGCGGCGGCCGGGGCGCGAGCGGAGGTGACGCGTGAAACGTCCGGACACCACGGGCCCGCGCCGGGGAAGGGACCGCAGGGCGCAGGTGGTGCGGGCCGCCCAGGGCCGCCACCGGTGCGACGGCCCGGCGCCGCACACGGCGGTGATCGGCGGCGGCATCGCCGGCCTCGCCGCCGCCACGGCGCTGGCCGAACGCGGCGTACGCGTCACGCTCCTGGAGCGCGAGACCGGGCTCGGCGGCCGGCTGGCGGGATGGCGCACGGAACTGGCCGACGGCTCGCGGGCGACGATGAGCCGGGGGTTCCACGCCTTCTTCCGCCAGTACTACAACCTGCGCGGACTGTTGCGGCGCGCGGATCCGTCCCTCTCCGTGCTGAGGCCGCTGCCCGACTACCCGCTGCACCACAGCGGCGGGCTCACCGACAGCTTCGCCCGCGTGCCGCGCACCCCGCCCTGGAGCGCGCTGGGATTCGTGGCGCTCAGCCCCACCTTCGGATGGCGCGACCTCGCCGCCATGAAGCCCCGGGCGGCGCTCCCGCTGCTCGACGTCCGGGTGCCCGAGGTGTACGAGCGCTTCGACGCGGTCAGCGCCCGGGACTTCCTGAGGTCCGTCAACTTCCCCGACGCGGCCGACCACCTGGCCTTCGAGGTCTTCTCGCGCAGCTTCTTCGCCGACCCGGGGGAGCTGTCGGCGGCCGAGCTGCTGCTCATGTTCCACATCTACTTCCTCGGCTCCTCCGAGGGGCTGCTGTTCGACGTACCGGCGGAGCCGTACCCGCAGGCGCTGTGGGAGCCGCTCGGCCGTCACCTCGACCGGCTGGGCGTGGACGTCCGCACCGGTACGCCCGTCGAGTCCGTGACCCCGGCCGAGGGCACGACGCTGAGCGTCGAGGCGGGGTCGGCGTCGGGGCGGTACGACGCCGTCGTCCTCGCCCTGGACGTCGCCGGGCTGCGGGGCGTCGTCGCCGCGTCGCCGAAGCTCGGCGACGAGATGTGGCGCGCGGACGTCGCCGCGCAGCGCACCGCGCCGCCCTTCCTCGTCTCCCGGCTCTGGCTCGACCGGCCGGTCGCGGCGGGCCGCGCCGGCTTCCTCGGCACGAGCGGTTTCGACGGGCTCGACAACGTCAGCGTCCTCGACCGCTGGGAGGGTGAAGCGGCCCGCTGGGCGCGGCGTACCGGCGGCAGCGTGGTCGAACTGCACGGCTACGCGGTGGACGAGCGGGCCGGCCGGCGGGAGGTGGAGCAGCGGCTGCTGCGGCGGCTGCGCGGCCTCTACCCGGAGACCGCCGGGGCCCGGATCGTCGACGCCCGCCACGAATGGCGCGCGGACTGCCCGCTGTTCCCCGTCGGCGGCTACGCGTCCCGCCCGGCCGTACGCACGCCGCACCCCACGCTGATGGCCGCCGGCGACCTCGTCCGCTGCGACCTGCCCGTGGCGCTCATGGAGCGTGCGGCCACCACCGGGTTCCTCGCCGCCAACGCGCTGCTGCGGCGCTGGGGCGTACGCGGGCACCCCCTGTGGACGGTCCCCCGCAAGGGGCGCTCGGCGACGCTGCGCGCCCTCGCGGCGCTGTTCGCGGACGGCGGCTGAGCCACCGCGCCTCACCCGGGGAAGCGGCCGGTGGCCCGCAGCTCCCAGCGGCGCTCCGCGTACGCGAGGTCGTCGCGCCACAGCCGTCCCGCCGCCCACCGCACGAGTGGCCTGAAGGCGGGGGCCGCCGCCCGCGCCGCCGCGAAACCCCGGCGGTCGGAGGCGGCCAGGACCGCTTCGGTCACCGCCGTGCGCGGAGCGCCGTCCGGGCCCGGTCCCAGCGGCGTCGCGTGCGTCTCCACGACGGACGTCGCTCCCTCGCCCTCCGTGATGTGCATGACGACCGTGCGGGGCTCCGGCGCGGTGAACACGGCCCGTACGGGCACCACCAGCCGCCCGGCGACCTTGAAGGACACGTCGACCGTGAACGCGTCGTCGCCGGGGTCCTCTCCGCCGGACCCCTCGCCGCCCGGGGCCTCCACGACGGTCAGGTCGACGAAGGAGTACGGGTGGAACCAGGACCCGTGCCACGGGTCCAGGCGGTTGGCCACCACGTCCTCCGGCTCACAGCGCCCCACCGCGCCGAACACCGCGTCCAGGGCGCCGCCGCCCGGACGTTCCGGCAGCACCGGCCGGTCGAGCGGCGGCTCCCCGCCCAGCGCGTCGAGGCGCACCCAGGCGAGCACGCCGTCGTCGTGGGCGGGCAGCGGCTCCCAGCCCGCGAACGGCCCGCCGTCCAGCGACAGGCCGTGCCAGTGGCACACCACCGTGCCGCACACGACCCGGCTGTCCCGCAACGGCGCCCCCAGGTGCGGACAGGCGCCCGGTCCCGCCCTGAGACCGCCCGAGGCGTCCCGCCAGGCGATCACCTCCACGCCCCCGACGGTCCGCCCGAACGGCCGGCCGCCGCGGCCGATGTCCCGGGAGGCCCCGATCACGTACCAGTTGCCGCTCGGGCGCGCGGCCGAGCGTTTCAGCGCGCCGGCGATGAGGGCCGGTTTCGCGTCGCGCCACGTGGGCGCCTGCTGTTCCCACCGGGCCCGGCCCCGCCGCCGTGCCCGCAGCGGCAGCCCGCGCCGCTTCTGCCCACCCGTCATGTGCCCGGCCCCTTCCGCCCCGCGCCCGGCGTCCCCTGCGCCGCCGCTTTCCCCGCTGTCCCCGCTGTCCCCACCGTCCCCGCCGTCCGCCGGTCGCGCGCCGGCGTCGCGGTCCGCCGGCACCGCCCGCGCGGACGCGCCCGGAGGATGCCCGCGAGCCCGGTCAGCGCCACCCGGGCCCGGCGGCGGCGCGGCACCACCGACCGGCGCTGGACCACGCTGTAACCGTCGTCCGCGATGGCGTCGAGGATGCCGCCGTACAGCTCGTACGCCGTCCGGATGCACGGGCGGACGCGGGGTTCCAGCATGCCGATGCCCGGTTCCGCCTCGCGGTAGACGCTCCGGGTCAGAGCCGCGGCGGCTTCGAGCGCGGCGCGGATCCGGCGGTCGGGCCTGCCGGTGGCGCGGCTCCACTCCAGCAGCGCCCGGTCGGCCCCGTGGGCGGCGAGGAGATCGGCGGGCAGGTAGACCCGCCCCCGGTCGAGGTCCTCGCCCACGTCCCGCAGGAAGTTGGTGAGCTGGAACGCGACGCCCAGCGCGGCTGCGTGCGGCGCGGCCACCTCCCTGGGCACGACGGTCCCGAGCACCGGCAGCATCTGGAGGCCGATCACGGCGGCCGACCCGTGCATGTACGCCCGCAGGTCGTCGTACGTCGCGTAGTCCGTGACCGTGAGGTCGTCCCGCATGGAGGTCATGAAGTCCGCGAAGTGCTCGGCCGGGATGTCGTACGCCCGCGCCGTGTCGGCCACCGCGCGCACCACCGGCTCCGTGCTCCCGCCGGTCCGCAGCCCGGCACTCAGCTCGCGCTCCAGCTCCGCGAGCCGCCGGTCGCGCCCCTCGGTCCCGCGCTCCGGGGCCAGGTCGTCCACGATGTCGTCGGCCCAGCGCGCGAAGCCGTACAGCGCGTGCACGGCGGGCCGCCGGTGCACCGGCAGCAGACGCGTGGCGAGGAAGTACGTCTTGCCGTGCCGGGCGTTGAGCCGCCGGCAGTGCAGGTACGCCGCGCGCAGCCCCGGGTCGGAGATCCGCGCCGCGTCGAGTTCACGTCGTGTCATGCCCGTCCCTCACAGTCCGCTGATGCGGGAGGCCGCCAGCTTTCCGCTGACGAGCACGGTGGGCACGCCCACGCCCGGCGTCGTTCCGCAGCCGGCCAGCACGGCGTTCTCGACGCCCGACACCAGGTTGCGCGGCCTGAACGGGCCGGTCTGCGCGAAGGTGTGGGCGGCGGAGAACGGTGTTCCGGCCGCGTGGCCCTGCGCCGTCCAGTCGGCAGGGGTGATCAGTTCCTCCTCCTCGACGGAGTCGCCGAACCCGTCGAGGCCGCGCCGTTCCAGCTCCCGTACGAGGGTGTCGCGGTATCGGGGCCCGAGTTCGCCCCAGGCGGCGGCCGGGGGGCCGACCGTCGTGTTGGGGCAGGGGGCGAGCACGTAGTGCAGGTGCCTGCCCTCGGGCGCCAGCAGCGGATCGTGGGCGGTGGGGCGGGTGATGAGCAGCGACGGGTCGCTCATCAGCCGCCCGGTGCGGGTGATCTCGTCGAACGTGCGCTCCCACGCGTGCCCGAAGGAGATGGTGTGGTGGGCCAACTGCGGCCACGTACGGCGTGTGCCCGCGTGCAGGATCACCGCCGACGGCGAGTGCCGCAGGCGTACCGGGCGACGCGGGGCGCGCCCCAGCAGGCGGTAGACGACGGGCAGATCGGGCGTCAGGACGACCGCGTCGCAGGGCAGTTCCTCCCCGTCGCCCAGGCGCACGGCGGTGACGCGGCCGGCGCGGACCCGCAGGTCCGTCACCTCGCCGCCGTAGCGGAACCGCGCCCCGGCGTCGCGGGCGGCGTCCGCCATCGCCACGGGCAGCGCGTGCATGCCGCCCTTCGGGAAGTAGACCCCCGCGACGGTGTCCATGTAGGCGATCACCGCGTACGCCGCGAGCGCCCGCGCGGGCGGCACCCCGGCGTACAGCGACTGGAAGGAGAACACCCGGCGCAGCCGCGGATCCTTGATGTACCGGCCGATCTGCGCGTCCAGCCGGCCGAAGCCGCGCAGCGCGGCCAGCCGCGCCAGATCGGGGTGCAGCAACTGCACGGGGGAGTCGAAGTTCGTGTCGATGAACCGGCGCATCTGGGCCTCGTACAGCGACCGGAGCCACTGCCTCAGCCTGCGGTACCCGGCCGCCTCCGCCGGCCCGGCGAAGGCCCGGACCTCCTCGGCCATCGCGTCGCCGTCGGTGTGCACGTCGAGTCCCGAGCCGTCCGCGAACCGGGCGCGGTACGCCGGGTGCAGCTCCACCAGGTCGACCCGGGCGGCCAGCGAGTCGCCCACCGCCGCGAAGGCCTCGTCGGCGAGGTGCGGCATGGTGAGCACCGTCGGACCGGTGTCGAGGCTGTACCCGCCCAGGCTGGTGCGCCCGGCCCGGCCCCCCGGCCCGTCGGCGCGCTCCACCACGGTCACCTCGCGGCCGCTGCCCAGCAGATGCAGCGCGGCGGCGAGCCCGGAGAGGCCGGCTCCCACGACGACCACACGGTCCGTGCGACCGGGAACAGTTCTCATCGAGCGGTCTCCTCGCCCGGCGCGTCCACGCCCGCCGCCGTACGGATCAGTGCGCCCAGCGCCGCGACCGCCGCCGGTTCGCCGGGCAGGGCGGCCAGCCGGCGTTCGCCGGTGCGCACCAGCCGGCCGATCTCGGACTCGACGACGCGCCGGGCGCCGGTGCTCTCCAGCGCCGCCCTGGCCCGCCGTACTCCGGCCTCGCTCACCTGCGGTCCGCTCGCGCGCAGTGCGTCCCCGGCCGCCGTGTCGCCGGACGCGTCCGCCAGCCGCAGGGCGACGGCGCGCACGTACGTCAGTTTCCCGTCGCGCAGGTCCTCGTCGACCGGCTTTCCGGTGCGCCGAGGATCGCCGAACACGCCCAGCAGGTCGTCGCGCAACTGGAACGCGAGCCCCGCGCAGCGGCCCGCCGCCCGCAGCGCCCGCGTGGTGGTCTCCGCGGCGCCCGCGAGCGCCGCGCCGAGCGCCAGCGGACGCTCGACGGTGTAGAGCGCGCTCTTGAGCCGGGCGATGCGGAGCGCCTCGTCGGGCTCGGTCGCGCCCGTGGCGGCCGCGCGCACGTCGAGGTACTGCCCGGCGACCATCTCGGTGCGCATGGCCCGCCATTCGCCGTACAGCCGCCCGCCCTGCCCGCTCGACAGGGCGGCGGCGGTCACCAGGTCGTCGGCCCACGCGAGCGCGAGGTCGCCCACGAGGACCGCCCCGGCGGTGCCGTAGAACTCCGGCGAACCGCGCATCCCGGACCGGGCGTGCCGCCGTGCGAAGTCCTCGTGGACGGCGGCGGCGCCCCGGCGCACCGGGGAGCGGTCCATGACGTCGTCGTGGACCAGCGCGCATGTCTGGATGAGTTCGAGCGCCGCGGCGACGTCCAGCACCCGCTCCACGTCTCCCGCTCCGGCCGCACCGCCGCAGGCGCGCCAGCCCCACCACAGGAACTGGGCCCGCAGTCGCTTGCCGCCGCGCAGCGAGACGTCCCGTACCCGGGCGGCCAGTTCGGCCGCGAACACCGGGTCCGTCGCGACGGCCTCGGCCAGCCGTTCGTCCAGACGGGACCCCAGAACGGCCTCCACGGCGCCGGCGACGGCGGAGTCGACCCGCGTCACCGGCGGGAGGTCACCACCGGACGGTCTTTCGCCACCACCCGTCGTGTGCGTGTCGTCCTCCGTCGCCTGGATGCCGAGCATGCGGCCCCCTTCCCGAGCGTCGCGACTGCGTCGAACACCGCTTCTTCCGCTCCGCGAGCACATCCGGATGCGGTGATGCGTACGCCCGTTCTCACGGCCGCCCGCGCGCCTCCTCGGCGGCCTGCGCGGCGGCCCCGCGCTCGGTCGAGGCGCCGGCGGTGCTCAGTTGCCCGCCGCTGCTCTCCAAGTGGGCCCGTACGAACCACTGGAACAGTTCGAGCCCGCGCAGCTGCTCGATCAGCATGTCCTGGGTGACCGGATCCGGCTCGTCGGTGGCCTTCATCGCCGCCCGGTGGTCCTCGATCAGCGACGTGTAGACGACGTCGAGGGCGCCCAGGTGCTCGATGGCCTCCGCGCGGCCGATGGAGTAGTCGTCCCACGTGCGCCCGGACACCAGCGCGCCCGGCGTGCCGTGCGGTTCGCCGCCGAGGGTGGAGATGCGTTCGGCGAGGTCGTCGGTCATCGCCCGGACCTGCTCGACCTGCGGGTCGATCATCTCGTGCACGGCGATGAAGTGCGGTCCCACGACGTTCCAGTGGATGTGCTTGAGAGTCAGGGCCAGGTCGTTCAGCGCGTGCAGACGTGTCTGCAACAGCTCGATGACCGCGCCGCTGTCCTGCGTCGTCATGCCCGGCACGGTGTAGTCGGGGTCCTTGGGGGTCACGGTCGCTCCTCGCTCGGTGGCTGCCTCCCGCCAAGGCAACCACCGGTGCCGGGGTCGCGCCCGCCCGGAGCGGGGGGCCGGTACGCCGTTGAGGTGACGGCCCGGCGACCGGCCGGCCGAGGCATCCGTGACGGCGGTCCGCGACCCGCCGCGGGGAGTCCGTACGCGCGCCGCCGGCCCCGCGGGGCTCAGAACGCGTAACGGATGGTGAGCCAGGGGGCGTGGCGGTCGACGAGCGCGCGTACGGTCTCCACCGCCGCCTGCTTCACGGCGTTGCGGTACCGCACGTTCCAGCTGCCGTTCTCGGAGCGCTTCGCCTGCTGGAGGTCGGGGCGCCAGATGGCGTCCTCCGCGCGCGGGTGCCACGCCATGTTGACCTCGTGCAGCTCCCGGTTGTGGGTCAGCATGATGACCTCGGCGGCCGCCTGCTCCTTCACCCGGGCCGGCAGGACGTCGTCCATCCGCTGCAACAGCTCGCCCCAGGCGCTCTCCCAGCCGGGCCTGATGACGACCGGCGACAGGTTGAAGTGGACCTCGTACCCGGCGTCGAGGAAGTCGGCGGCCGCGGCGATGCGGTCCTCCACGGGGCTGGTGCGGATGTCGAGCAGCTTGGAGTCGTCCGGCGGCATCACGGAGAACCGGATGCGCGTCCGTCCGCGCGGTTCCAGCAGCAGCAGGTCGGGGTTGACGAACTTGGTGGCGAACGACGCCTTGGCGGTCGGCCACCGGGTGAAGGCGTGCACGAGGTCAGCGGTGTTGTCGCAGATCAGGGCGTCGACCGAGCAGTCGTTGTTCTCCCCGATGTCGTACACCCAGGCGCTGGGATCACACTGGTTCGGCTCCGTCTTGGGGCCCTGGGCGGCGACGTGGCGGGCGAGGCGGGCGATGATGCGGTCGATGTTGGTGAAGACGGTGATCGGGTTGGCGTAGCCCTTGCGCCGCGGCACGTAGCAGTACGCGCACGCCATGGCGCACCCGTTGGCGGCCCCGGGCGCGATCCAGTCGGCCGAGCGGCCGTTGGGCCGTACGGTGAGCGTCTTCTTCTCGCCCAGGACCAGCACGGTGCTCTTGATCCGCACCCACCGTTCCGCGTTGCCCTTGTTGCCGTGCAGGTCCGGGATGCGCCAGTGGGAGTCGACGGGGACCACCTCGGCTTCGGGGAAGTCCGCGAGGATCCGGCGGCCGCGCGGCGAGGCCGCCGCGCCGGGTTCGGCGTGGATCTCCCGTACCGCGAGCATTCGCCGGGCCTGGGCCGAGTCGCGGAACAGCGGCCCGGCGGGCCGTGGCGCCACCGGGCCCGTGCGGATCTCCTCCACGCCGAACAGCGCGTCGAACTCGTCGCCCGGTACGCCGCCGGACGGTGTGGTGGTGTGCCTGTCCGCTGCGGGACGCCTCCTGTCCTCAGCCATCGCTCACGTCCCGCCGTCCGCGGCTTCCGTACGGAGCACGGCCGCCCGCCCGCCGGCGCCCAGCAGTCCGGTCGCCGCGAGCGACGACTCCTTCTGGAGGCGGGGCAGCTCGCGCTTGGAGAGCAGGGTGACCACCGGGGGCATCGCCGCACGGACCGCCTGGGTGGCGCGGAGCCAGCCCGGTACGTACACGGCGGCGCTGCGCCGTTCGACGGCCCGCACCAGGCGCGCCGCCACCGTCTGCACCGGGTAGACCTTGCGCGCGGGTGCGGGCATGTGCGCCCGCAGCTCCCGCAGGACGGGGTACTGGTCGGCGTCGCGGATCATGTCGGTGTCGGTCCAGTTGATGTACGCGATGCCGACCCCGACGCCCTCGTGCGCGAGCTCGGCGCGCAGGGCGTGGGCGAACGACTCGACGCCGGCCTTGGAGGCGCAGTACGCGCTCATCATGGGCGCTGCGCCGATGGAGGCCAGTGACGCGATCTGGAGGTAGTGGCCGCGGGTCGCCCGCAGGTGCGGCAGGAAGGCGCGCGCGGTGACCGCGCTGCCGATCAGGTTGACCTCGATCACCCGGCGCCAGAGCGCCGGGTCGGACTCGGCGAAGGGGCCGCCCTCGGCCACCCCGGCGTTCGCGACCACCACCGAGGCGGGTCCGAGCCGTTCGCGGACCTCGGCCGCCACCCGTGCCATGCCGTCGTCGTCGGTGACGTCGACGGCCCAGCACACCGCCCGCCCGTCGAGCCTGTCGCGCACCTCGGCCAGGGTCGACTCCTCCCGGCCCAGCAGGGCCACGGTCGCCCCGCGCCGGGTCAGCTCCAGCGCCATCGCGGCACCGAGGCCGCGGGCGGCGCCGGTGACGACGGCGGTGCGGCCGTGCAGAGGACGTGCGGTGCCTGTCACGTGTTTCCTCCCGGCTGGTGAGGCGCCCGCCCGGAGCGGCGGGGCCTGTCCTTTCACCATAGGCAGCGAACGCGCGGGCCGCTGCCGCGCGTCGCGGGGGCGGGGCGCCCGGGCCTGCACGCAGTTACTGAATATGATTATCATCTGCTACTGTCCCCGTCGCGTACGACACCCGTTCGACGGAGATGGAAAAGTCCTTGCACAGCCCCAGGGCCCTGCCCCTTGCCGTTCCGGCGACGGTCGCCTCCGCGCTGCTCCTCACGGGCTGCTTCGCGCCCGGCGCGTCCGGGCGGCCCGACGGCGGCTCGGCCGCCGGTGACAAGCGCGTCAGAGTGGCCATGATGCAGCCGCCGCGTTCCGGCCTCTCGCCGCTCAGCGACGACGCCTTCAAACTCTCCCGCTGGAGCACGGCGGAGACGCTGGTCACCCTCGACGCGAACGGCGACCCCGAGCCGGCCCTCGCCGAGAAGTGGCGCAGGACCGGCGAGAGGTCCTGGGCCTTTACCGTCCGGGGCGGCGTCACCTTCCACGACGGCACCCCGCTCACCGCCCGGGACGTCGTACGGTCGCTCGACGAGGCCGCCCACGCGGCCCCCAAGCCGCGCATCCTCGACGGCGTGGACCTCACGGTCACCGCCCGGGGCGACACGGTCACCGTCACCACCGCCGACCCGGACCCGCTGGTCCCGCACCGGCTCTCCTCGCCGCAGCTGTCGATCCTGGCGGCCAGGGCGTACCGGGGACGTACGGTGAACCCGGTCGGCGCCGGCACCGGCCCGTTCGTCCTGAAGAAGGTGAACGGGACCAGCTCGGCCTCCCTCGACCGCTACGAGGACTACTGGGGCGGCAGGGCCCGGGCGGCGGGGATCGACGTGCGGTTCGTGCCGGACGGCACCGCGCGCGCCGCCGCGCTGCGCACCGGTGAGGCCGACATCGTCGAATCCGTGCCGGTCTCCCAGGCGTCGCTGCTGGCGGAGGACCGGATCACCGAGGTGCCGATGCCCCGCACCAACACGCTGTACCTCAACACCCGGCGCGGAACGTTCACCGACCCCGCGCTGCGCGCCGCCGCCCGGGCGGCGCTCGACCCGGCGGCCCTGGTCGACGGGGTGTACGAAGGACGGGCGGACGTGGCCGAGGGCCTGCTCGGCCCGGCCGTCCCGTGGGCGAAGGAGCGCGCCGGGCGCACCCGCGCCGCCGCACCCGGGAAGCCCGGCGGCAGGACCGTCGTCATCGGCACCTTCACCGACCGGGCGGAGCTCCCCGAGGTCGCCGCCGTGCTCCAGCAGCAGCTCCAGAAGGCCGGTTTCAAGGTGAAGCTGGAGATACGCGAGTACGCCAACATCGAATCCGACGCCCTCGCCGGGAAGTTCGACGCGTTCGTCCTGTCCCGCGCCACCGTGCTCGATTCCGGCGACCCGGCGGCCTACATGTACAGCGACTTCGCGAGCGACGGCTCCTTCAACGTCTCCCAGCTCGACGACGAGAAGGTCGACGCGGCGCTCGACAAGGCCGCCGCCGCCCCGTCCGGCGCGGCGCGCCGCAAGGCGGTCCTGGCGGCGGAGACGGCGATCCTGAACACCGACGCCGCGATTCCCATGCTCCACGAGCGCGTCGTCCAGGGTGATGCCGAAGGCGTCGTGGCGTCGGCGAAGGACCCCCGCGAGCGGCTGCTCGTGACGGCCGGCACGTACGTCAAGTGAAGACCTTGCGCCACGTACGCCACCTACGCCTCAAGACCGTGCGCCACACAGGCCATGGGGAAGTTCCACCACGGGTACGAACGGGGAGAACCGTGCCACAGGTACGCCCCGGGAACACCGCGCGGCACCCGCGTCACATGAGCACCGCCGCCGCCCGCACCGCCGCCGCCCGCGCCCTGACGCTCGCCGCCGTCGTGGCGGCCGTGGGGATGCTGCCCTGGCTGTCCGGCAAGGACCCGGCGCTCAGTGTCCTGCGCGCCCGGTCCGCCGAACAGGAGGCCACCGAGGAGGCGTTGACGGCCGTCCGCGACGACCTCGGACTCGGCTCCGGCCCGCTGTCCCACCTCGGCGGCTGGCTCACCGGGGCGGTCCGCGGGGACCTCGGCGCCTCCTGGGTGTCCGGGGCCGACGTCCTGCCGTCGGTGCTCTCCGGACTCGGGGTCTCGCTGACGCTCATGGCGGCCTCCCTGGCCGTGGCGCTGCTCGTCGCGGTCGCCCTGACCGCGGCGACGCTGGTACGCGGCGCTCGCGGCACGCCGCGCGGCCGTGCGGCCACCGGCGGGGCGCCCGCGGCGATGCTGGCGTCCGTCCCCGAGTTCCTGCTCGCCACCGTGCTGCTGATCGTGCTCGGCGTGTGGCTGGGCCTGCTGCCCACCTCCGGCTGGCAGGGCCCGCGATCCCTTGCGCTGCCCGCACTGGCCATGGGCGTTCCCGCCGGTGGACTGCTCGGCCGGCTCGTCGACGACGCCCTGCCCGCCGTGTTCGCCGAGCGCTGGGCCGGCCTGTGGCGCGCCTCGGGCGTGTCCGCCCGGCGCATCGCGTGCGCGGCGCTGCGCCGTTCCGTGCCCGCCGTCGTACCGCAGTTCGGCCTCGTCGCCGTCGGCCTGACCGGTGGCGCCGTCGCCGTGGAGACCGTCTTCGCGGTGCCCGGCATCGGCCGGGCGGCGCTCGGCGCCGCCAAGGCCCAGGACCTGCCCCTGCTCCAGGCCGCGGTGCTGGCGCTGCTGCTGCTCGGCCTCGCGGCGGGCGCGCTCGCCCACCTCGTACGCACCCGCCTGCTCGGTCCCGGACTGCGGGACGCCGCCCTCGCCCTGCCCGCCCCGCCGCGCGTCCGCGCGGGCCGGGCGGCGCGGGCCGTGCCCGTGGTGCTCGCGGGCGTCCTGCTGGCCGTCACCGGCTGGGGGCTGCTCCGGGACCCGCTGACCGTCGACGCCGCCGCCCGGCTGACCGCCCCCTCGTGGGCGTACCCGCTGGGCACCGACGGCCTCGGCCGGGACGTGCTCGCACGGCTCGGGCACGGCGCGGCCTCGACCCTCGCGGTGGCCCTCGGGGTCTGTCTGATCAGCTTCCTGTTCGCCCTGGCGATCGGCTTCCTGCCCGCCTTCTCGGCCGGTGCGGCCGACATCGCCAACGCCCTGCCGCCGGTCGTCGCGGGCATCCTCGTCGCCGCCGTCCTCGGACCGGGCGTCACCGGGGCGTCCGTCGCCGTCGCCCTGGTCTCCTGGCCTCCGCTGGCCGCGCACGCCGCCGCCCTCGTCCAGGAGACGCGGGCGGCCGGCTTCCTCACCGCGCAGAAGGCGATCGGGTCCACCCCGCGCCGCATCCTGACGCACCACGTCCTGCCGGCCGTCGCCGGACCGGTGGCCCGCCACGCGGTGCTGCGCCTGCCCGGCATCGCGCTGGCCCTCGCCTCGCTCGGCTTCCTCGGCCTGGGCGCCCAGCCGCCGGCCCCCGAATGGGGCCTGCTGCTGGACGAGTCACGGGCGTACGTCGAACGCGCGCCCTGGGCCGCGCTCGCTCCGGCGGCGGCCCTCGCGCTGCTCGCCGGCTGCGCGGTGTCGCTGGCCGCCTGGACCGGGGCCGGCCCGCGCGCCGGAGCGCCGCGCGCGGGGACGGCGTCATGAGCGTCCGCCCCACGCTCCTGAGCGTGCGCGACCTGCGTGTGGAGTTCCCCGCCGCCGGGCGGGACGTGGCCGCCGTGCGCGGTGTGTCCTTCGACGTGCGCGAGGGCGAACTGCTGGCCGTGGCCGGCGAGTCCGGCGCCGGCAAGTCGCTGACCGCCGCCGCCGTACTGGGCATGGCGCCGCACGCGGCCCGGGTCACCGGCAGCGTCCGGCTGCGGGAGCGCGAACTGCTGGGCGTGTCCCGCTCGGCGTACGCCGGACTGTGGGGGCGAAGCCTCTCCCTCGTACCCCAGGACGCGCTCTCGGTGCTCAGCCCCGTGCACACCGTCGGTCACCAACTCGCCGCCGCCGTGCGCTCCGTGCGGGGCCTCGGGCGCACACCGGCACGGGCCGCCGCCGTGGCCGCGCTGGAGCGGGTGGGCATCGCGGACGCGGAGCGCAGGGCCGACGCGTACCCGCACGAGTTCTCCGGCGGCATGCGCCAGCGCGCCGTCATCGCGATGGCGACGGTCAACGAACCGGAACTCGTCGTCGCCGACGAGCCGACCACCGCCCTCGACCCCGTCGTGCGCGAGCAGATCCTCGGCGTACTGTCGACGCTGCGCGAGACGACCGGCACGGCGGTGCTCCTGGTCACGCACGACCTGGCGACGGTGGCCGGGTACGCCGACCGGCTCCTGGTGATGTACGCCGGACGCGTGGCCGAGTCCGGGCCCGCCGCCCGGCTGCTGACCAGCCCGCGCGCCCCCTACACCGCGGGACTGCTGGCCTCCCTGCCACCCGGCGAACCGTCCGCCGACCGGCGCCTGCCGTCCATCGGCGGCGCCTCTCCCACCCCCTCCGACCTCGCCGGACTCACCGGCTGCGCCTTCGCACCGCGCTGCCCGCTCGCGGAGGAGCGCTGCCGTGCGGACGAACCGGAACCCGTGGCAGTGCCCGGCGAGGAGGGCCGCGAGGTGGCCTGCCACCGCTGGCCGGACGTACCCGCCCGCGCCCGCGACCTGTTCGCAGCGACCGGTGGCGGCGTACCCGCCCCGGCACACGACGCGTCCGCCGGGACCGGTGGCGCATGAGCGACGCCCTGCTGACGGTACGCGGACTCACGGTCCGCCACCCCGCACGCGCGCGCCGCGCCGCGCCGGTGCTCGCGGTCGACGACGTCTCCTTCGACGTGTCCGCCGGAGAGACCCTGGCCCTGATCGGCGCGTCCGGCTCGGGCAAGTCCAGTACGGCGGCCGCCGTACTGATGCTGCGCCGCCCGGACGCCGGCCGCGTCCGGTTCGACGGGCACGAGCTGACCGCGCTGGACGAGAGGCAACTGCGTCCCCTGCGTCCGCGCATCCAGCCCGTCTTCCAGGACCCGTACGGCTCGCTGAGCCCACGGCTGCGGATCCGCGACGCGGTGGCGGAGCCGCTGCGCGTCCAGGGGCGGTGGGACCCCCTGACCGGCCCAAGACGCGTGAACGAACTGCTGGAGACGGTGGGCCTCGACCCCCGGCTAGGCGACCGGCTGCCGCACGAGCTGTCCGGCGGACAGTGCCAGCGGGTGGGCATCGCGCGGGCGCTGGCCTGCGAGCCCCGGCTGCTGGTGCTCGACGAGCCGGTGTCGGCGCTCGACCCCTCGGTGCGGGCCGGCGTGCTGAACCTGCTCACCGATCTCCAGGAACGCCTGGGGCTCGCGTACCTGTTCATCTGCCACGACCTCGCGCTGGTACGCCACTTCGCCCACCGGGTCGCGGTGATGCACGGCGGCCGGATCGTGGAGACCGCGCCCGCCCGGACGCTGTACGCCGCCCCGGTCCACGCCCGCACCCGCCGGCTGCTCGCCGCCGGCACCGCCCGGCCGGGCGATCCCGCGCCGGATCTGCCCAGAGGAGCGACATGAGTACGCCGACCGGCCCGCCGGAAGCCCTGACCGTCGGCACCCTCGGCGCCGAGCCCGGAACCACGGCCCGCGGCAGCGTCCGGGCCGACCTCGGCGTCCGCACCGTGGACCTCCCGCTGACCCTCGTCAACGGCGTACGGCGCGGGCCGCGCGTGGTCGTCACCGCGGGCATGCACGGCGGCGAGTTCACCGGAATCGAAGCGGCGGCCGGACTCTCGGCGTCGCTCGACCCTCAGCAGGTCAGCGGCCAGGTGATCGTCTGCCCGGTCGCCAACCCACCGGCCGTGTACGAGGGACGGCTCGGCGTCTCCCCGCTCGACGGCGTCAACATCAACCGCGTCTTCCCCGGCGCTGCGACGGGCGGCCCCACCGAGCGGCTCGCGGCCCGGCTCTTCACCGACCTGATCGCGGGCGCGGACGCGTACGTCGACCTGCACTCCGGCGGCATCGACGAGACCCTGCGCGACTTCGTCGGCTTCCGGCTCACCGGTGACCCGGCGCTCGACCGGCGCACCCGCCGGCTGGCGCACGCCCTCGGCTTCCGGGACGTGATCCTCGGGCCGAACGCCGACGGCGGCAACAGCCACGCCGCCGCCGCCCGCCACGGCATCCCGGCCCTCCTCGTCGAGACGGGCCAGCGGGGCGACCGCGATCCGGCCGCCGCACTCCGCCTGACGGAAGCCCTGTACGCGCTGCTTCGCGAGCTGCGCGTACTGGACCGGCCGGCACGAGAACCGGCGGTGGCGACCGAATGGGTCTGGGCCGGAGCCGCCACCGCCCCGACGGCCGGCCTCTGGTACCCGGCCTTCACCGCAGGGGACGACGTGAGGGCGAACGAGGCCATCGGCCGGATCACGGACCCGGCCACCGGCCGCGAACACCCGGTCCTCGCCCCGGCGACCGGCCGCGTCTTCTACGCCATGCACGCCCTCACCGTCGCACCCGGCGCCGAACTGGCCGCCGTAGCCACGCCACAGTGACCCGGAGGCGCCCGGGACAGTGCTGGAAGGCGCTCGCGGAACTCACGGAGGGATGCGTGCACCGGGACGTTGCCCGCAGTGTGTCCGGTTCTCGCCCGTCCGCCTTAAATGCCTGGACTGAGGACCTCCCCCGACGGGACACTTCGGACTTCCGAACCACGGGGAGCGTGATGGGGACAACAGATACGCGAGGGCCTGCGCCGAGCAGGGGCGCGGTCGTTCTGGCACTTCGCCGCTACGGCCAGGAACTGCTGCGACTACGGCGGCTGGCCCTCCCCGCGCTGCTGCTTCCGGCCGTGGGCAACATCGGCATCCGCTACGTTGCCCCCCTCCTGATCGCCAAACTGGCAGGACAGGCCGCCGACGAAGGCGGTCTCACCCTCGGCTCGGCGCTGCCGTACGTGCTGGGCTTCGGCGTGACGCTGCTGCTCGCCGAGGCCGTGTGGCGGGTCGGCCAGCACTGCCTGAACCGCGTGGACGCCCGCGGCATGGAGCACCTGTACGTGAGCGGCATGGACGAACTCCTCGCCAAGGACGCGGCGTTCTTCCACGACAACTTCACCGGCTCCCTGACCAAACGGGTGTTGAGCTTCGGCAAGCGCTTCGAGGACTTCGTCGACACTGTGACGTACCGGATCGTCGGCAGCCTCGTGCCCCTGCTGTTCGGTGCCGTGGTCCTGTGGAGCTACGAGCCGATGCTCGTCGCCGGCCTCCTCGTGATGATCGGGCTGACCGTGGTGGCCGCGACACCGTTGATCCGGCGTCGCCAGAAGCTGGTCAGCGACCGTGAGGCGGCGATCGCCCGGGTCTCCGGCCACGTCGCCGACAGCCTCGTGAACATGGAAACCATCCGGGCGTTCGCGGCCGAGCGGCGGGAGGCCGACGAACACCGCAGCCGGGTGGCGGACTCCCGGCGCCTGACGCTGAAGTCGTGGGACTACGGCAATCTGCGCGTCGACACCCTGATCGCTCCCATGGCCGTGCTGACCAACGTGCTGGGCCTGTTGGTCGCCATCGCCTTCGGTGGTCCCGGCCAGGGAGTGGAGGAGGTCGTCGTCGCTTTCACCTACTACTCCAACGCGACCCAGATCATGTTTGAGTTCAATCAGATCTACCGGCGTCTGGAGAGCTCGATGACCGAGGCCGCGCAGTTCACGGAGCTGCTGCTGGATCCGCCCACCGTGCTCGATCCGGCGGACCCCGAACCGCTCGCACCGCGGGACACGGGCATCCGCTTCGAGGCGGTCACCTTCGCCCACGCGGGCGCGAAGCCGATCTTCCAGGCACTCGACCTGGACGTGCCCGCGGGTGCACGGATCGGCCTGGTCGGCCGGTCCGGCGGCGGCAAGACCACACTCACCCGGCTCCTGCTGCGGATGTCGGACATCGACGCCGGACGCATTCTGATCGGTGGTCAGGACATCAGCCGGCTGCGTCAGACGGACCTGCGCTCACTGATCGCCTACGTCCCCCAGGAACCCGCCATGTTCCACCGCAGCCTCCGGGACAACATCGCCTTCGCCCGGCCCGGTGCCACCGATGAGGAGATCCACGCCGCGGCCGTGGCCGCGCACGTCACGGAGTTCGCCGACCAACTCCCCGACGGCTTCAGCACTCTGGTGGGGGAGCGGGGAGTGAAACTCTCCGGCGGCCAGCGCCAGCGCGTCGCCCTGGCCAGAGCCATCCTGCGCGACGCCCCGATCCTGCTGCTCGACGAGGCGACCAGTGCGCTGGACTCGGAGAGTGAGCTCCTCGTCCAGGACGCCCTGTGGCGGCTGATGGACGGACGGACGGCCCTCGTGGTCGCCCACCGTCTGAGCACCGTCGCCGGCATGGACCGTCTCGTCGTCCTCGACCGCGGAAGCGTCGTCGAGCAGGGCACCCACGAGGAGCTGCGCGCGGCGAACGGTGCCTACGCCAAGCTGTGGCAGCACCAGTCGGGCGGCTTCCTCGGCGAAAGCGCCGAGCCGGGCCTTGGGCCCACCGTCACAGGGGACGGTCACAGCGGGTTGGCCGGACCGGCCGACCCGGCGCCGGACGGGGACCGCAGGACGGCGGTGTCCGGGTAGGCGCGTGCACCCCCCCCCACCAGCCGGCCGATCGACGGCGCCCGGCTCGACGTGTGCGCCCGCTGCGTCCTTCGCGGAAGAGCGAAGCGATGTTCCTCACAATGTTCGAGTCGGGCACGTGCCGGTTGTAGAGTGGGGGCCGCCTTTGACCAGCAGAAAGCTGGCAGGGAGCCGCCTTACAGGAGTGCAAATGCTGCGCACCATGTTCAAGTCCAAGATTCACCGGGCCACCGTGACGGAGGCCGACCTCCACTACGTCGGGTCCGTGACCGTCGACGCCGATCTCCTCGACGCCGCCGATCTGCTGCCCGGGGAACTCGTCCACATCGTCGACATCACCAACGGCGCGCGCCTGGAGACGTACACCATCGAGGGCGAGCGCGGGTCCGGTGTGATCGGCATCAACGGGGCCGCCGCACATCTGGTCCACCCGGGCGATCTGGTCATCCTCATCAGTTACGCGCAGGTCGACGACGCCGAGGCGCGCGCCCTGGAGCCGCGGATCGTGCACGTCGACGCGGAGAACCGGATCGTCGCGCTCGGCGCCGACGCGTCCGAGCCCGCGCCGGGCGGCGACACCCGCCGCAGCCCGCACGCCGTAGCGCGCGCCGGTGCGCGGGCGTAGCAGCAGAGCCCAGCACAGCACGGCCTAGCATCGCGGCATGCTGTTCCTGCTGCACACCTCGCCGGTCCACGTCCCCGTCTTCGACGCCCTGCGGGACCGCGAGCACCCCGGTCTCGCCCTGCGCCACGTCGTCGACGAGGAGCTGCTGGCCCTGGCCCGCTCCGGCGGGCCCGGCGCCGCGGACCGGGCCGTCGGCGCGGCACTCGACGCGGCCGTGCGGGACGGGGCGACCGCCGTGCTGTGCACCTGCTCCAGCATCGGCGCGGCGGCGGAGGGGTACGCCGCGCACATCGGCGTACCCGTGCTGCGCGTGGACCGTCCCATGGCGGCGGCCGCCGTCGCCGCCGCGCCGGAGCGAGCGACGGTCCGCGTCGCCGTCGTCGCCGCCCTGGAGAGCACCTTCGGGCCGACCTGCGACCTGGTACGCGAGGAGGCGCGGGCGGCGGGGCGGACCGTCGGCATCCGTACCGTCCTGGTCGACGGGGCCTGGCCGTACTTCGAGGCCGGCGACCGGACGCGCTATCTCGACGTCGTCGCCGGGGCCGTCGCCGCCCTCACCGACGTGGACGCGGTGGTACTGGCCCAGGCGTCGATGGCCGATGCCGCCGCCCGTGTCCGGGGCGGCCTCCCCGTGCCCGTACTCTCCAGCCCCGCACCCGGCCTGCGCGCGGCGGCGGAGACCGTCCGGCAGAGCCGTGCCACGGGGTGTCCGGTCGCGGCGCCGGCGGACGCCGGCCGCCCTGGCCGCCCCGCGATCCGCGCGGCCGCGCAGGTGTCGTTCCGGCGGGCGAGGGCAGTCGCAGCGGGAGAAAGTGGGTCTTGACCCGGTCGGGTCGTGATCCGGTCAGGTCGTGATGTCAGGTCGTGATCCGGTCGGGTCATGATCCGGCCAGGTCTGGATCCCGTCGCCCGACGGCCACAGTCAGGAGGCACAGCCATGACGCAGCCGCACCCGGTACCACCGTCCCCGACACCGCCCCCCGGCCCCGTACCCGGACCGGGCCCCGGCCCCCTGCCGGACCCGGGGCCCCTGCCCCACCCCGGCCCGGGACCGGGCCCCGGACCGGAGCCCTCCCCCGAACCCGGCCCGACCCCCACACCCGAACCCGGCCCCGGCCCGGTTCCCCCGGGACCGGCGCCGGACCCGATTCCCAAGCCGCCGGGGCCCGACCCCGTACCCGACCCGGAACCGCAGCCGGGACCGGCCGGACCCTGATCAGCCGGTGCGCACCTCCGACCGGTCGCCGCCCCACAGGGTGTGGAACGAACCCTCGCGGTCGGTGCGCCGGTAGGTGTGCGCCCCGAAGAAGTCGCGCTGCCCCTGGGTGAGGGCCGCGGGCAGCCGTTCCGCGCGCAGCGCGTCGTAGTACGCCAGCGCCGCCGAGAAGCCCGGCGTCGGCACGCCGCGCAGCGCCGCGCCCGCGACCACCGCGCGCCAGTCGTCCTGCGCCGCGCCGATCTCCTCGGTGAACCCCTTGTCGGACAGCAGGCTCACCAGCCCCGGCTCGGCGTCGTACGCGGCCCTGATCCGGTCGAGGAACGCGGCCCGGATGATGCAGCCCGCGCGCCAGACCCCGGCCACCGCCCCGAGATCGATGTCCCACCCGTACGTGTCGCTGCCCGCCCGGATCTGGTGGAAGCCCTGGGTGTACGACACGACCTTGGACGCGTAGAGCGCCTGCTCCACCTGGTCCGCGAAGGCGGCCGCCTCCGCCTCGCCGAGCGGGGCGGCCGTGGGGCCTGGCAGCTCCCGGGAGGCCCGGCGCAGATCGGTGTGCCCGGACAGCGAGCGGGCGAAGACCGCCTCCGCGATGCCCGACACCGGAACGCCCAGGTCGAGCGCGATCTGGACCGTCCACCGGCCCGTGCCCTTCTGCTCGGCCTCGTCGGCGACGACGTCGACGAAGGGCTCGTCGGTGGTGTCGTCGATGTGGGACAGCACTTCGGCGGTGATCTCGATCAGGTACGAGTCGAGCCGCCCGGTGTTCCACGAGCGGAAGGTCCGTGAGATCTGCTCCGGGCCATAGCCCGCGACGGCGCGCAGCAGGTGGTACGCCTCGGCGATGAGCTGCATGTCGGCGTACTCGATGCCGTTGTGCACCATCTTGACGAAGTGCCCCGCCCCGTCGGGACCGACGTGGGTGACGCAGGGCGCGCCGTCCTTCGCCTTCGCGGCGATCCGCTCCAGCAGCGGCCCTAGGGACGCGTACGACTCGGCCGACCCGCCCGGCATGATGCTCGGGCCGTGCAGGGCGCCCTCCTCGCCGCCGGAGACGCCCGTACCGACGAAGTGGATGCCGAGTTCCCGCAGCTCCTTCTCGCGCCGCCGGGTGTCCTCGAAGTGCGCGTTGCCCGCGTCGATGACGACGTCGCCGGGCTCCAGCAGCGGCGCGAACTGCCGGATCACCGCGTCCGTCGGCTCACCGGCCTTCACCATGACGACCAGGCGGCGCGGCCGTTCCAGGGCCGCCACGAAGTCCTCTGCCGTCTCGGCCGGCACGAACGCGCCCTCGTCGCCGAATTCCTCGACGAGGGCCCGGGTCCTCGCCGCCGTCCGGTTGTGCAGCGCGACCGTGAGGCCGTTGCGCGCGAAGTTGCGGGCGAGGTTGCCGCCCATCACCGCGAGCCCCGTCACACCGATCTGGGCCTTGTCACTCATGCGTGAGCTCCTGGGGTGTCCGTGTCTGCGTCCGTGGGGGTACGTACCGACGGACCCGGCTGTTCACCGATCTTCGAGCCGCGCGGCGGCTTTCGCACTCCGGACCGGTCCGGCCGGACGGCCGGTGGGCCAATATGCCGGAGGCAGGGGTGAGTTCGGCGTACAAGCCCTTGTCCCGGAGCGTACGGTGGCCCTACTTTTGCCGATTGCGACGTGTCCGACGCGTGACGTGAGTGGGGGGAACCGAGCATGGCCGCATCCGGTCGACACCGCCGGTACCAGCCGAGCCGTATCAACCGTGCATCGCTCACGGTGACGGCCGGCGGCGCCGGGATCGCCCTGCCGCTGGTCGCGCCGGGAGCGGCCGAAGCCGCTTCCGTGGACGTCTGGGAGAAGGTCGCCGCCTGCGAGTCGACGAACAACTGGCAGATCAACACGGGCAACGGCTACTACGGCGGTCTCCAGTTCAAGCAGTCCACCTGGCAGGCGTACGGCGGCACGGCCTACGCCCCGCGCGCCGACCTCGCCACCAAGAACGAGCAGATCGCGGTGGCCGAGCAGGTGCTCAAGGGGCAGGGGCCGACGGCGTGGCCGCTGTGCTCCGTACGGGCCGGCCTGGTCCGGGGCGGCGACGCGCCGGACCTCGGGACCGGGCCGAAGTCGGCCCCGGACAGGAAGCCGCAGGCCAGGAAGGGGTCGGTCCCCACCGCCCACGGCTCGAAGGACGCCGGCCGGGCGCAGGGGGAGGCGAAGAAGGACGGGGCCGGGAAGGACACGGCCAGGGCGAAGGGGCAGACGTACACCGTCGCCGGCGGCGACACCCTCTCCACCATCGCGGACGACCAGGACGTCAGAGGCGGCTGGCAGCGTCTGTACGCGGCCAACCGCGAGGTCGTCGGCGGCGACCCGGACCTCATCCTCCCCGGACAGCGCCTGAGTCTCGACGGCAAGCGGACCGGCGGCGCGCGGAAGGCCGGGCCCGCCGAGCGGGCGGTGGAGCGCCCCGGCCGGGGCAGCGAGGCCGAGCGCGCCCCGGCTCCCAGGCCGCCCAAGAAGGCGAGCCGGTCCCAGGGCCTCACCGCCCCGGTCGACACGGGCCCCAGTACGCCCTACCGCGCGGCGGGTTCCTCGTGGGCCAAGGGCTACCACACCGGGGTCGACTTCCCGGTGCCCACCGGCACGGCGGTGAAGTCGGTCGCGTCCGGCCGGGTCGTCTCGGCCGGCTGGGGCGGGGCGTACGGCTACCAGGTCGTCGTGCGGCACGCCGACGGCAAGTACAGCCAGTACGCGCACCTCTCCGCGCTCACCGTCCGAGAGGGTCAGAACGTCGGCGCCGGCCAGCGCATCGGCCGCTCCGGCTCGACCGGCAACAGCACCGGCCCCCACCTCCACTTCGAGGTGCGGACCGGACCCGGCTACGGCTCCGACATCGACCCGCTGGCCTACCTCAGGGCGGGCGGCGTCACCGTCTGAGGCCGGGAGCGGGGCACCGCGGGGCTCGCGGTGCGGGGCCCCGCGAGACCCGCCGATGCGGTCGGCGGCGCCTGCGCCGGCACGCCCGGCAGCCGTCGCTCGGCGTGCGCCCCCAGCCGCTCGGTCGTCAGCAGGATGAGACCGCCGGCCGTCACGACCGCGCAGCCCAGCGCCAGCGCCGTGCCGGTCGCGCCGTACCGGAAGTGCTCGCCGAACAGGGTGATGCCGACGGCGGCGGCGACCACCGGATTGGCCACCGTGACGGTGGCCAGCGGGGCGGCGAGTCCGGCGCCCCGGTAGGACGCCTGGGAGAGCGCCATGCCCGCGGCGGCGAGCCCGGCGATCGTCAGCAGGCTCGGCAGGTGGTCCGACAGGCCGCCCGGCCCACCCGACGCCGCCCAGTCGACCGCCACGGTCTTGGTGAACACCGAGCCGATCCCGAACACGACGCCCGCCGCCGTCGCCAGCAGGACGCTGCGCACGACGGCACGGTGGACCCGCTGCGCCACCAGGAACAGCGCCCCCACCCCGCCGGCCGTCACCAGCGTCACGGCCAGCCGCTCGCCGCCGTCCAGCGACTGCGCGTCCGCCGTGCCGGTGAGCGACAGCAGGCCCGCGAGCCCGGCCGACGCCATGATCGCCCCGCGCAGGGCGGCGGCGCCGGCCCGGCGCCGCACGAACACGGCCGCCATCGGCAGCGCGAAGACGATGGTCAGCGCCCCCAGCGGCTGGACCAGGGACAGCGGCCCGTACGCCAGAGCCCCGACGTGCAGCAGTGCGCCGAGCCCGTTGAGCGCCACGGCGGCCCACCACGCGGCGCGGCGCAGCGGGGCGTACGGGCGGGCCGGGGTCGTGGCCGCGACGCGCTCCTGCACGACGGCCCCGGCCGCGTACGCGACAGCGGAGACCAGCGCCAGCAGCACGGACAGGGCGAGAGCACTCATGCACTCCACGATGTCTTCTCCAGGCGTTCGCGTCGTCGTCCTTGAGCACGCATTCGGACGTACTGCCGACGGAGTACGGGGGTCCGGCCGGCCTCCTCCTCCCGGCGAGGGCCGCCCCACCCCGGGGCCGAGGACGGCGGGCGCGGGCGGCGTGTGACACTGGGCCGGGCGGACGGGCGGGAGCGCGCATGGACTGGGCCGAAGTGGCAGCGGTGGGCGGGTTCTTCGCGCTGCGCACCGCGACGCCCGACGGGGGCGCCCACGTACCGCTCGCACGGATCTACGCCGGGGACACCGCCCCGCTGACGTTCCGCGTCGACAAGGTCGCCGCCCGGCTCGGCGCACCCGAGCGCAGGGTCGCCGCCTCCGTCGCCCAGCTCGGAATCGCCGCCCGGCTGTGGTCGCTCGCCCTGGGCCCGGCCGCGCTGTACGGCGAGTTCGCCGCGCTCCCGCCGGACGAACTGCGGTGGGACCCCGACCTGACGTCACCGGACGACCTGTGGCTCGCGGCGCCGCCGCGCCCGCTGCCCGCCACCGCCGAGCGCATCCGCGAAGTGGTCCAGTACGGCCATCTCGTACCCCTGGCCGACGCCTTGTGCCGGGACGGGAGGGTGTCCCGGGCGCTGCTGTGGGGCAACGCGGGCTCGGCCCTGGCGGGTGCCGCCCGCGAACTCCGCACCTGGGCGCGGGCGAACGGGCGGCCCGAAGTGGGCGAGCGGGCCCTCGCCCTGGCCGCCGAGCTCTTCCGCGACCCGGACCTGCGCGGCACCGGCACCCTGGACGCCGGGGCCTTCCGCCGCCGCAGCTGCTGCCTCTACTACCGCTGCCCGTCCGGCGGCGTCTGCGGGGACTGCGTGTTCCCACGCGCGCCGCGGCGCTCCGTGCGGCGGTCTTCCGCACAGCCCGTATCTGAGTGACCATCGGGGGAGGGCGACGACGGGGGGACCGCGGTGAAGGTGGGACTGCTCACCCGTGAGTATCCGCCGGACGTGTACGGCGGAGCCGGCGTCCACGTCGAGTTCCTGGCCCGCGAGTTACGCGCCCTCGCCCAGGTCGAAGTGCACTGCTGGGGCGCCCGCGACGCCCTCGGCCCCGTCCACGGCCACCGTCCCGACGACGCCCTCGGCCACGCCAACGAGGCGCTGCGCGCCTTCTCCGTCGACCTGAGGATGGCCGCCGCGCTCGAAGGGTGCGACCTGCTCCACTCCCACACCTGGTACACCGCCCTCGCCGGCCACCTCGGCAAGCTGCTGCACGGCGTCCCGCACGTCATGACCGCGCACTCGCTGGAGCCCCTGCGGCCCTGGAAGGCCGAACAGCTCGGCGGCGGGTACACGCTGTCCGGCTGGGCCGAGCGCACGGCGATCGAGTCCGCCGACGCCGTCGTCGCCGTCTCGCACGGCATGCGCGCCGACATCCTCGGCAGCTACCCGTCCCTCGCCCCGGGCCGGGTGCGGGTCGTGCACAACGGCATCGACACCGCGCTGTACCGCCCCGACCCGCGTACGGACGTGCTGACCCGCACGGGCATCGACCCGCAGCGCCCGTACGCCCTGTTCGTCGGCCGGATCACCCGCCAGAAGGGCGTCCCCCACCTGCTGCGGGCCGCCCGGCGCCTGGACCCGGGCACGCAGCTCGTCCTGTGCGCCGGCGCCCCGGACACCCCGGAGATCGAGCGCGAGTTCCGCGACCTCGTCGGTGAACTGCGCCGCACCCGCGAAGGCGTGCACTGGATCGAACGGATGCTGCCGCGCCCCGATGTCGTCCAGCTCCTCACGCACGCCGCCGTGTTCGTCTGCCCCTCGGTGTACGAACCGCTCGGCATCGTGAACCTGGAGGCGATGGCGTGCGGCACGCCCGTCGTCGCCTCCGCGGTGGGCGGCATCCCGGAGGTCGTCGAGCACGGCGGCACGGGACTGCTCGTGCCGTACGAGGAGTCGCGTCCCGAGGTCTTCGAGGCCGAGCTGGCCGCCGCCGTCGACCGGCTGGCGGGGGACCGGGACACGGCACGGCGGATGGGCGCGGCGGGCCGCGAGCGCGCGGTGCGGGAGTTCGGCTGGGACGCCGTGGCGCGTCGCACGGCGGCCGTGTACGAGGAGATCCTCAAGTCCAAGTAGCGAGCAGGAGGCGGCAGATGCGCGGTGGACCTTCGGTGCTCGGGATCGTACTGGCGGGCGGGGAGGGCAAGCGGCTCATGCCGCTGACGGCCGACCGGGCCAAACCGGCGGTGACGTTCGGCGGCACGTACCGGCTCGTCGACTTCGTCCTGTCGAACCTGGTGAACGGCGACATCCTGCGCAACTGCGTGCTGACGCAGTACAAGTCGCACTCGCTCGACCGCCATGTGACCACCACCTGGCGCATGTCCAGTCTGCTCGGGAACTACGTCACCCCGGTCCCCGCCCAGCAGCGGCTCGGCCCGCGCTGGTACCTGGGCAGCGCCGACGCGATCCTCCAGTCGCTCAACCTCGTCCACGACGAACAGCCCGACTACATCGCCGTGTTCGGGGCCGACCACGTGTACCGCATGGACCCACGGCAGATGCTGCGGAACCACATCGAGAGCGGCGCGGGCGTCACCGTCGCCGGCATCCGGGTGCCGCGCTCCGAGGCGTCGTCCTTCGGCGTCATCACGCCCGCCGCCGACGGCACGCGGATCGAGCGCTTCCTGGAGAAGCCGGCCGACCCGCCGGGCCTGCCGGGCGACCCCCGGCGCGTCTTCGCCTCCATGGGCAACTACATCTTCACGGCCAAGGTGCTCGTCGACGCGCTGCACCGGGACGCCGAGGACGAGCACTCGGTGCACGACATGGGCGGTTCGATCCTGCCCATGCTGACCGAACGCGGGGTGGCGCAGGTCTACGACTTCGACGACAACCACGTGCCGGGGGAGAGCCCGCGCGAGCACGGCTACTGGCGCGACGTCGGAACCCTCGACACCTACTACGACGCCCACATGGACCTCATCTCCGACCAGCCGCAGTTCAGCCTGCACAACCGCCGCTGGCCCGTCTACACCCACCCCGGCCAGTTGCCCCCCGCCCGCTTCGTGTCCGGCGGGATCGCGGGCGAGTCGATCGTCAGCGCCGGCTGCTGCATCGGCGGCCAGGTCACGCGCTCGGTGCTGTCGCCGGGTGTGGTGGTGGAGGAGGGAGCCGTGGTGCAGGGTTCGGTCCTGCACGACAACGTCCGCGTCGGCCGGGGAGCGGTCGTCAGGGGCGCGATACTCGACAAGAACGTCGACGTACCGCCCGGAGCGACGATCGGCGTCAACCCGGAGCGCGACGAGCAGCTCTACACCGTCTCCAAGAAGGGCGTCATCGCGCTCGGCAAGGGACAGGCGGTGTCGTAACCCCCCGCCGGTCCGCTGCCCTCGGCCCCCCGGGGCCCGTGTGAGATGCGTCGCTGCGCGCCCGTCGCAGGGAGAAGGGGTTTGGCACTGGGCCGCCCGCTTACGTAAAGTTCGGATTTTGGAACTTCCCGAGCGGCACAAGCGGCACGAGTGACACGAGGACAGCAGCGGCGATGACGGTGACAGAGGACAGTCCGGCGGCGTACGGCGACATCCCGGACGGCCAGGACACCCCGGCGTTCGGCCCCGGCATCGACCCGGACCGCATGGCCGTCTGCCTGAGCGTGCTCGACGAGCTCGACAAGCTGGACGTCGACCACCCCGACGCCGTCGCGGTACGCCGCGCCACCGCCGGCATCTACCGGACCGTGAAGCAGCGCCGCCGCCAGGAGCGCCGCGCGGCGAAGACCGCCCACGACCGGGCCGTCACGCACGCCACCGCCACCGGTTCCGCCGACCGCATCGACGACGAGACGCAGGGCGTGCTGCCGTCCTCCACGGCCACCGCCGAGATCGCGGGCATACTCCAGCGCCCCAGGTCCTGCTACATCTGCAAGACCCGTTACGTCGAGGTCGACGCCTTCTACCACCAGCTGTGCCAGAAGTGCGCCGCCGAGAACCGGGCCCGCCGGGACGCCCGCACCGACCTGACCGGCCGGCGCGCGCTCCTCACCGGCGGCCGCGCGAAGATCGGCATGTACATCGCGCTGCGGCTGCTGCGCGACGGGGCGCACACCACCATCACCACGCGCTTCCCGAACGACGCGATCCGCCGCTTCAAGGCGATGCCGGACAGCGCGGAGTGGATCCACCGCCTCAAGATCGTCGGCATCGACCTGCGCGACCCGGCCCAGGTCGTCGCGCTCGCCGACTCGGTCGCGGCCGAGGGCCCGCTCGACATCCTGATCAACAACGCCGCCCAGACCGTACGCCGCTCCCCGCGCGCGTACAGCGAGCTGATCGCCGCCGAGTCGGCCCCGCTGCCCGCGGGTGAGCTGCCGGCCGCCGAGGTCATCGGGGCCTTCGGCTCCGGCGCCCAGCTCTCCCTGCCCACGGCCCGGCCCGAGGGCCTCACGGCCCAGGAGGTCACCGACCTGGCGCTGGTCACCGGCTCGGCGTCGCTCGCCCGCATCGAGGCGGGCACGGCGATCGACGCGGGCGGCCTCGTACCCGACCTCGACGACACGAACAGCTGGATCCAGACAGTTTCCGAGGTGGACCCGGTCGAGCTGCTCGAAGTGCAGCTGTGCAACTCGACGGCGCCGTTCATCCTCATCAGCCGGCTGCGCCCGGCGATGGCCGCGGCCGCCGCCCACCGCAAGTACGTCGTGAACGTCTCCGCCATGGAGGGCGTCTTCAGCCGCGGCTACAAGGGCGCGGGCCACCCGCACACCAACATGGCCAAGGCCGCGCTGAACATGCTCACCCGTACGAGCGCCCAGGAGATGCTGGAGAGCGACGGCATCCTGATGACCGCCGTCGACACCGGCTGGATCACCGACGAGCGCCCGCACCCGGACAAGATGCGGCTCGCCGAGGAGGGCTTCCACGCCCCCCTCGACCTGATCGACGGCGCCGCCCGCGTCTACGACCCGATCGTGCGCGGCGAGGACGGCGAGGACCTCTTCGGCGTCTTCCTCAAGGACTACGCGCCCGCCAACTGGTAGGACCCTCCGGCACAGGTCCGGTGTACGACGCCCCCGGGGCTCGTGCGCCGGACTTCTGTGTTTCCGGCACCTGTGCCCTCCCCGCGCGCCTGCCGTTCCCGGGACCGGACCGTGATGGGCGGTATCAGGATGAACAGGACGCGAAGGGCAGCAGGCCGAAAGGTGACGTAAACCATCGAGCGGAACCACGCTCATATGGGTACTCTGTTGGACACGGACCGCCTCACCAAGGCCACTCCCGTCTGAGTAACCGGCGCCACCGCGACCGTAAAGCCCCCATATTCCTGACCCATCGGGCGCCCCGGTCGCCGCCGGCCCAGGCCACGGCGACACGTCCGACGGGTTACGCGACACAGAGGAGTGCGCGGTGACGCCAGAGATGACAAAGCAGGACAAGCGATCGCACGACGGCGAACGGGCCCAGGCCCGTCGCCGCAGGCCCGACGAACTGGGCAGCCTCGAAGTGTGGTCCCGCTCCGCCCCCATCCGGCTGGCGGGGTACGAGGAGGACCTGGCGGAGCCGCACATCCTGCCGGGTATCGACTGAGCGAGCCGAGTACGACCGCGTCCCCCGCCGAACCGGCGGGGGA
>NZ_JBSGYQ010000045.1:0-58802 GCF_053610585.1 Streptomyces sp. NPDC054887
GGCGGCGCCCCGGTACACCGGGGGGCCCCGACGCACCCGCCCTGCCCGCTGTTACGGCAGGTTGTGCACGTGCGGTCCCACCGCGTTGGACCAGGCGTTGCCGGCCGTGGCGTCCCAGTTCGTGGACCAGGTCATCGCACCGCGCAGACCGGGGTACGTCCTGGCGGGCTTGAAGGAACCGCAGTTGGTGCCCCGGGTCAGGCAGTCCAGGGCGGCGTTCACGACGGACGGCGCGACGTACCCACTGCCCGCGCCCCGCGTGGACGCCGGCACGCCGATCCCGACCTGGCTCGGAGCGAGGCCGCCCTCCAACTGGATGCAGGCCAGCGCGGTGAGGAAGTCGACGGACCCCTGCGAGTACACCTTGCCGTCGCACCCGAGCATGGACCCGCTGTTGTAGTACTGCATGTTGACGACGGTCAGAATGTCCTTCACCGCGAGCGCCGTCTTGAAGTACTCGGTCCCGGTGTTCTGCATGTCGATGGTCTGCGGCGCCATGGTGAGCACGAGCCCTGAGCCCGCCTTCGCGGACAGCTGCCGCAGTGCCTTCGTCAGATACGTCGAGTTGATCCCGTGTTCGAGGTCGATGTCGACACCGTTGAAACCGTACTCCTGCATGAGCGCGTAGGCGCTGTTGGCGAAGGCGGTCGCGGACGCGTCACTGTTGATGGTGACGTTGCCCTTCTCCCCGCCCACCGAGATGATCACCGACTTGCCGGCGGCTTTCTTCGCGGCGATGTCCGCCTTGAAGTCGGCGACGCTCGCGTATCCGACGGCCGGATCGAGGTTGAAGACGATCTGTCCCGGCGTGGCGGTCGAGTCGGCGAACGAGACGGCGATGATGTCGTACTGCGCCTGCACGTCGCGGAGCTTCTGCACGGTCGCGCCGTTGTCGAAGTTCTGCCAGTAACCGGTCAGCGCGTGCTTCGGCACGGCCGGCCCGGGACCGGTACCGCCCCCGGGTGCGGTCCGGCCGCTCACGGAGGCCGACTTGGCCGACTCCCCGGCCGCATTGGTCGCGCTGACCTGGAACTCGTACGCGGTGTCCGCGGCCAGCCCGCCCACAGTCGCCGAGGTCCCGCTCACCGACTGGACCTTCGTACCCCCGCGGTAGACGTTGTACCCGGTGGCGCCACTGACGCCCGACCACGACAGGGCAACGGACGACGCCGTCGTCGCGCCGACCGTGAGCCCGGCCGGGGTGGCGGGGATCCCCGGCTCGGGGTCGGTGCCACCACCCCCGTCGGGTCCGAAGACGGACACGTCGTCGACGTAGTAGGCGCTCTGGCCGTACCAGCCGTGTGTGTAGACCGTCACGGAAGTGGTGGAGGGGCCGGCCTTGAAGCTGGTGGTGAGCTGCTTCCAGCCGGCCGAGTCGGGCGTCCAGGTGGACACGTCCGTGGTCCCGGTACCGCTCGCGCCGAGGTACGCGTACCCGCCCTGGACCCAGGCGCTGAGCGTGTACGTCGCACCGGGCTTGACGGCGACGGTCTGCGTACAGCGGGCGTTGTCCTGGCCGCCCGGGGCGGCCTTGAGGGCAGCGGCACCACCGTGGGTGGGGGAAGAGACGGTGGTGCCGCTGCCTGCGGAGCAGGCCCAGTTACTGAGCCCGGCCTCGAAGCCGGCGTTCTTCACGACGTTGACGTCGGCGGTGGCGGCGGTGGTGGTGGAGGTGGTGGCGGTGGTGGCTTGGGCGGCGGGGGCGGCCAGCCCGGCGGTGAGGAGGGTGGCGGCGGTGAGGGCTATGAGGGGAAGGGCTGGGCGGTCCACTTGCTGCCTCCGGTGGGGGAGTGTGGGGAGGAGTCGCTGAGACGGTGGCCACCGTTTGTTGGTCGTGCGTTGTTGGTCGTTAAAATGGTTCAGACCAATTCGCTTGTCAAGACCTCTGGCAGGAGCGGGGGGTGGGGATGGGTGGATGGGGTGCGGCGGGGGTGGGGGTGACGGGCGGGGGGCTTCGATGGGCCTGGGGCGTTGGTTCTTTCTGGTGTGGGGGCCGCCTTTCTGGAGGGTGGCGTCGGAGGCCCGCCCCTCAAGGGCGCTCCTGCGTCGCGTCGCCTACGGCGATTCCGCTGCGCTCCACCCTTGACCGCCGAACCTCCGACGCAAGGCTTGAGGGGGGCGGCCCCCGGGGGGGAGCCCACGGGAAAGGCTCGGTGAGTGGCCGTACGCCGTCGCCGGGCGGCGGGCCGGTGGGTGGGGCGCGGTCGCTTCTGGGGTGGTGCGGCCCCTGGCTAAGCGGCTGACGGGAACGGCCGTTGGTGCGACACCACCATTGCGACCCGCGCCAGCACACCGGCCGGGAAGCGGACCGCCTGCGGGCGACGTGCGGATGGTCATGCAGGCGACGGGGATGGAGCGACCTTTGCTCCTGCGGGCGCGTCCATGCGGGATGCGGCTGCGGGATGTGGCTTGTTGTGACTGTGTGGCTCGTGGTGAACCGTGTTGTGGGTCGAAAGCCGCAAATGATTGCGGGACGCGTTACGGCTGTGACTGCCGTAACGGACGAGGCGTGCGAGGCGTCCCTCCCTCGCCAAGTGCGGAGTTCGTCCCATCCCCACGTGCGGGGTATCCGCCCCGTCGCTCCGTCGCTCCGTCGCCCTGTGGATCCGTCGACCCGTGAATCCGTCGATCCGTCGATCGCCAATCCTTCGAATCCGTCGACGCGCGTGCTGTCTGGCTGCACATTGCCTCAGATCTCAACCCACCTGCCGTATCAGGACCAGCACTGTGGTGATCGGCATCGTCGTTCCTGAGACCTCACGTCACTGGCCGTCAGTCCTCCACAGGTCCAGGCCGGCGCGCAGCAGTTCGCGGACTGCTGCTGTCTCTTCCTCGGTCCATGACTCCGAGACGCCGTTCGCTGGAGGGGAGTCACCGGCGAAGAGCTTCTCGTACGCGTTGTCTTGCGTCGGCCCCCGTGAAGGGAGGGTGGTGCCGGTCCGCGTGCTGTACGAGAGGTCGTCGAAGAAGTTCCACGCCTCCAGTAGCAATTCTGCGGAGGGGGAGTCGCGGTCGGATCCCTCGACCCACCGCCGTACGGCTGTCAGGTCAAGGGACCCCTCCCCCTCCCAGTTGAGCTCCCAGCCCTCGCGGTCGCACGTCTTCTGCAACGTCGTCCGGTCGTGGAGAGACCAGGGCCGTCCACCGTTGTCAGTCATGAACTGGTCGGGGAAGTCGCCCTCCCCGGGACGCCAGATGAGGAAGTGATCCGCTTCGTTGCTTCTTATGCGGTACGGGTAGTGAACTGACATGTCGGTTCCCGGTCTCTCCGGAGGCGTGCAACGAACTCCACATATGGCATGCGACTGAGCGTGCGCCGATCGCGCATATCGCCCATAGGGGTAAGTAGGGGCGGCTGCTCGTGTCATGTGTGGGTTTCGAACCATTCTCCTCTCCGACCCTCCGACCCTCCGACCCGCCGGCCTCGGCCGCTTACCTCCGCCACCGGCTACCCCGATTCCCCGGGGCAAGCCCACCCCTCATCCAACCGGCCAGCAGGTCGCCCCGATCGGCTCGTCGTCCACTGGCGTGGGTGTGCGTGTGGGTTGCAATGTCGGTGTCGCACCAGCGGCCGTCGTCGCACCCGCCGAGACAGGGGCCGAGCCGCCCCAGAACCGACCGCGCACCCACCCACGCACCTCACAGCCACCAGTCAAACGCCCGCCCCTGTCCCCGCTCCCGTGCAGGGCGTTTTTCCTGGCGTCGTCCCCCTATAAGCGTTTGCGGTGGGACGGGGTGGTGGGTCAAGGGTGGGCCGTAGGTCCATCGCGCAGCGACGCGACGTAGGAGCGCCCTTGACGCGCCGCCCCGGCCCACCGACACTCAAGCGCCCGGGGACGGCCCCACACCCCCCAGAAGCAACGGGTGGTCAACCAGCCACCCCATCCCCGGCCCCAGTCACCACCCGCCTAACCTCCACCCCCTCCACACCCCCGTATGAGAAAAAGGAAAAGTGTTCTCCGCCACGTAGGCCGTGGATAAAGTGCTGGTGCAGCACGACGGAGCAGCATCGATCTGCGGACGCCGCCGGGATCAGCGGCGTACGGAGTGAACGGGGAAACCAACGTGCCGACCGCGATCGCAGTCACCAGCGCCGATTTGGTGTTGCCGCCGACCGATCAGCAGACCCCCACCGCAGCCCTGCTCCAGGCTCCCGAGGATCAGCCGCTCGAAGCAGCGCTCGTCGACATGCACGTCATGCTGGAGCGGTACGGATACGTCGTTGCCGTCTATCCGGCCTCCATTTCAGCTGCTCACGAGCGCCGTCTCCACACCCTCCGTTCGATGCTGGAGACCGACCGGCTCGCACTGCTGAAACTGGATCTGCCACCGCTCGGGATCGCCGTACTGGGCCGCCAACTGCGGCAGTTGTCCATCTGCGACTTCAGCGCGGGTGTCGTCGCCTCGGCCGCCAGGCTTCTCTCGCACTACATCTACTCCGGCGCGCTGCTCAACTCCGTCACCAAGCTCGACCGAGTTCCCGTCAGCCTCAAGTCGCACGCGAAGTCGTGGATGCCGGGCACGCAGTTCGCCGTACTGACCAACCCTGAACCGCAGTTGGTCAAGATCAGCAGCAGCGGCGGCAGCAACCACGCCACCGGCACGGGCAGCAGCCGTAGCAATAACAGCAACAGCAACAGCCACCGCAACACCAACACCAACCGCAACAGCTCTCGCACCGCCCCCGCAGGCGCCCTCACCACCCGCACCGGATCCACGGCCTCCGTATCCGCAGCCGGAATCACCGCCACCCCAGCCGGCCTAGCCGGTCCCCAGTTCGCGACTCAGCTTCTCGTCGGGCGGGGTTCCCTCGCGTCCGACTGGGTCACCGGTGTCCTCGCACCCGCCTGGCAGGTGTCCGGTGTGCACGAAATCGGGCTGCCCGACGACTCCCCGCGCTGGTGGGGCACGGCGAAGATGATCGAGTTCACGGCGTTCCTGCCGGACATCTCCGTGCTCTACCAGTTGGTCGCCTCCGTGCGGCGCGAGAAGTGCCGCTGGTGCGGTGTCGAACTCATCGGTGACCGCTGCGGTTTCTGCTGCTCCCCCCTCACCCCGCCCGAGAACCAATCCCGTGCGGTCGGTGTCCTGAACCAGGGGTCGCCGTAGCGTCGCGCGGGGCACGATATCCCTCAGACCTTCCGACCCTCAGACTTTCCAACCTTCAGACCCACAGACCTTCAGGCCGTCCAACCTTCAGTCAGTCCGTTGATCCGACGTTCCCGTTCCTGATCGAGGTAGCCCGACTCCATGAACTCACGTCAGCGCCGCGGTGTCATTCTGCTGCTCCTGTCGGTTCTCTGCGCCTTCGGGGCGTTCGCCGGCGTGCTCTCGGTGATCAGTGATGTGAACTCGAAGGTGGGCCCGGAAGTCTCGGCGTACCGGCTCAAGGACGACGTGGCACCGTACAAGCAGCTCGAACCGGGCCAGTTCGAGAAGATCTCGATGCCGAAGCGGTGGCTTTCCGCCAATGCCGTGACCGATATCGGGGAGGTACGCGGCAAGATCGCGGTGACTCAGCTCCAGAAGGGGTCGCTCCTCCAGAGCGACATGATCGTGAAGAAGCCGGAACTCGGTTCCGGGGAGCAGGAGATCGCGATCATGATCGACGCCGCCACCGGTGTCGCCGGCAAGATCAATCCGGGTGCGAGAGTGAACATCTTCGCCACGTTCGAGGGCGAGGACGAGGGGCAGCCCGACAAGTCCCAGGTCATCGTCTCCGGCGCGCGCGTGCTGGACGTAGGCAGGATCACGGCTCTTGAGCCCGGCGCCAACGACCGCAGCCGCCGCGCCAAGGACGCCGTACCGATCACTTTCGCCCTGAACACGCTCGACGCCCAGCGTGTGGCGTACGCGGAGTCCTTCGCCCAGCACGTGCGCCTGGCCCTCGTGGCCGACGGCAGCGACACCACGATCTCGCCGCGCGACCGTGAGTACACCCTCGACGGGGACAAGTGAGGACCGGCGTATGACGACTCGTATCCTCCCGGCGGTCGGCGACCCTGACGCCGCCCGCGCCATCACCACCCTCCTCAGCCAGCTCCCCGACGCCGAACCCGCCGCGCCCGTCATCGACTCGACGTCGCTCCTCGACACCCTGGCGAGGCTCGCGGGCGAATCGCTCGACGAGCTGCCCGAGGTCGTCCTCGTGCACGAGCGCATCGGTCCCGTGCCCGCGCTGGAACTGATCCGTGAGGTCGCGCTCCGCTTTCCGGCGGTCGGCGTCGTCCTCGTCACCGCCGACACCGGTCCGGCGCTCTTCACGGCTGCCATGGACTCCGGCGCGCGGGGGCTGGTCGGACTGCCGCTCGGTTACGAGGAGCTGGCGGCCCGCGTCCAGGGCGCCGCCTCCTGGTCCACGGGCGTACGCCGCCACCTGGGCACCGGTCCGGACGTGTTCGCGGGACCCGGCGGCACGGTGGTGACGGTGACGGGCGCGAAGGGCGGCACCGGTGCCACGGTCGTCGCCGTACAGCTCGCCCTCGCGGCGAAGGCGTCGGGGCGTACGGTCGCGCTGGTGGACCTCGACCTGCAGTCGGGTGACGTGGCGTCGTACCTGGACGTGCAGTTCCGCCGTTCGATCGTCGACCTGGCCGGCATCGCCGACATCTCACCGCGCGTGCTCCAGGACGCCGTCTTCTCGCACCCCACGGGCATCAGCCTGGTGCTCGCCCCCGCCGAGGGGGAGCGCGGCGAGGAGGTCACCGACCGGGTGGCGCGGCAGGTGGTGAGCGCGCTGCGCAACCGCTACGAGGTCGTGGTCGTCGACTGCGGTACGCAGATGAACAGCGCGAACGCGGCCGCCGTCGAGATGGCCGACGAGGCGCTGCTCGTCGTCACGCCGGACGTGGTGGCCGTACGGGCGGCCAAGCGCATGGTGCGGATGTGGGACCGGCTCCAGATCCGCAAGGCGGAGGAGACGACCACCGTCGTCAACCGGCACAACCGCAATACGGAGATCCAGCCGCCGCTGGTCGAGCGGATCACCGGCACGAAGGTCGCACGGGCCGCGATCCCCGCCAACTTCAAGGAGTTGCAGGCGGCGACGGATGCCGGCCGCATGCAGGATCTGGACAGCCGTGGCACGGTCCGGCAGGCCCTGTGGGCGCTGGCCGGCGAGCTGAGTCTGGTGAAACCGGTCGCGGGCTCGGGGAGCAAGGGTGCCGGGAGGCTGCTGCGGAGCGACCGCGGGGCGATCGGGTTCCGGGGGCGGGGCAAGGACCGCGACCGGGGCGCGGTCACGGTCGAGCTCGCGGGCATGGCGCCTCTGATCATCTTCGTCATGGTCGCGATGTGGCAGGCGGTCCTGTTCGGCTACACGTTCTCCCTGGCGGGCAACGCGGCGGACGAGGGCGCGCGGGCGGCCACGGCGGCGGCCACGACCGGCGGCTCCGGACAGGCGGCCTGCGAGGCCGCGGCCACGGAACATCTGCCGTCCGCGTGGCGGGACGACGCCGGGGAAATCAGCTGCGTACCGGAAGGCAACCTGTGGAAGGCGAGGGTGGAACTCAACACCCCCGTCCTCTTCCCCGGAGCCGGCAGCTTCCCGTGGGACGTGACAGGCAGTGCGGGCGCCGCGAGGGAAGGGGACGGGCCGTGAGACGTCTACTGCGCCGGATCGTCGGGCGGGAACGCGACCGGGGAGCGGCCATCCTGGAGTTCGCCGGCTTCCTGCCCATCCTGCTGATCGTCGCCATGGCCGGCATCCAGCTCGGCATCGTGGGTTACGCCGCCTCCCAGGCGGGCACGGCGGCGCGCGCGGCGGCCCGTACGGAGGCGCAGGAGGAGTACGGGGGGCAGGGCGTGGTCACCGGCAAGGCGGCGATGAGCGACTGGCTGGCCGACGCCACCGAGATCACGTTCAGTGGCAATGTCACCGCCAAGGCCACGGTCCAGATCCCCTCGGTCGTCCCCGGCATCGAGGACTTCGGCACGGTCGATCGCTCGGTCACGATGCCCGCCGACCAGGAGGACCGGTAACCCCCGCCCGATGGGAGAGGCGCCCAGGAGACACCCGTACGGAAGCCGCACGAGCGATCCGCACCACCGAGGAGTGACGCACATGAGTCTGCGGGCACGCATCACCGCCCCCGAAGAGCACGCGGGAGGGCGGGAGGACGGCCACCTGGTCGCCACCTACCGGACCAAGCTGCTCGAGGAGATCGACCTCGCGGAGATGTCCTCGCTCGCGGCCGGCGAGCGGCGTGCCCGGCTGGAGCGCGTCCTCGCCCACATCATCAGCCGTGAGGGGCCCGTCCTCTCCACGGCCGAGCGTTCGCAGCTCATCCGCCGGGTCGTCGACGAGGCGCTCGGGCTGGGCGTCCTGGAGCCGCTCCTCGAAGACGCGTCCATCACCGAGATCATGGTGAACGGCCCCGACTCGATCTTCGTCGAGCGGGCCGGGCGCGTCGAGCAGCTCCCCATGCGTTTCGCGTCGAACGAGCAGCTCATGCAGACCATCGAGCGCATCGTCTCGACGGTCAACCGCCGCGTCGACGAGTCGAACCCGATGGTCGACGCCCGCCTGCCGTCCGGCGAGCGCGTCAACGTCATCATCCCGCCGCTGTCCCTCACCGGCCCGACGCTCACGATCCGCCGATTCCCGCGGGCGTACCGCCTCCAGGAGCTGATCGGCCTCGGCACGCTCGACGAGCAGATGCTGCTTCTGCTGTCGGCTCTGGTACGGGCCCGGTTCAACGTCATCGTGTCCGGCGGTACGGGTTCCGGGAAGACCACGCTGCTCAACGCGCTCTCCGGGCTCATCCCCGACCACGAACGCATCATCACCGTCGAGGACGCGGCCGAGCTCCAGCTCCAGCAGGCGCACGTCATCCGCCTGGAGACGCGCCCGCCCAACGTCGAGGGCAAGGGCCAGATCACGATCCGCGATCTCGTACGCAACTCCCTGCGTATGCGCCCCGACCGCATCATCGTCGGTGAGGTGCGCGGCGGTGAGACGCTCGACATGCTCCAGGCCATGTCGACCGGCCACGACGGTTCGCTCGCGACCGTCCACGCCAACAGCGCCGAGGACGCGCTGATGCGCCTGCAGACCCTCGGCTCGATGTCGGAGGTGGAGATTCCGTTCGAGGCGCTCCGGGACCAGATCAACAGCGCCGTCGACGTCATCGTGCAGCTGGCCCGCATGGCCGACGGCTCCCGCAAGATCAGCGAGATCGCGATCCTGGTGTCCCACGGCCGCGAGCGGTTCCAGATCGCCCCGGTGTCGCGCTACCTCGCCCAGCCGATGAGCGCGGACCGCGTCGTCCACGGCCGGTTCGAACACCTGGGGCTGCCCCGCCGCATCGCGGACCGGCTGCACCTGGCGAACGAGCCGATCCCGCCCGCCTTCGGCGTGGCGGACCTCGGTGATCCGCTCGATCCGCTCAATCCGCTCTACGTACGAGAGGCCCAGTAGGTACGCGATGAACAATCCCGCAATGCTGGCGATCGGCAGCACGCTGCTCTGCGGCGCCTTCGCCGTCGCCGGGCTTCACACGTACGTGTCGGGCAAGGCCCAGCGCGCCGCCCTCGTCGACCGCCTGGCCATCACCGGCCCGCACTCGGCGGGACGACAGCGGCGGTTCACGGCCGTCGACCGGCGGCTGCGCAGGACCGCTCTGGGCAAGAGGATCCACGTACGGCTCTCGGCCACCGGGCTGGATCTGACGGCGGGCGAGTTCTTCGTCTACATGGTCGTCGGCGTCGCGGCGCTCTGGCTGATCGCCTCCTCGGTCCTGGCCCCCTTCTTCGGGCCCGTCGCCGGCCTGGTCGCCCTCTGGGGAGGCAGCGCGTTCCTCAACTGGCAGCGGCAGAAGCGGATCGAAGCCTTCATCAACCAGCTCCCCGACCTGTCCCGGATACTCGCCAACGCGACCGCCGCCGGGCTGGCCCTGCGTACCGCGCTCAGCATGGCGGCCGAGGAGCTGGAGGCGCCGGCGGGCGAGGAACTCGCGGGCGTGGCCAACCAGCTCGCGGTCGGCCGGTCCATCGACGACGCCCTGGGAGAACTCGCCGAGCGCCTTCCGTCGCGCGAGCTCGTCGTCCTCGTCACCACCCTGGTCCTCTCCAACCGGGCCGGCGGCACGGTCGTCGGATCCCTGCGCAACCTCACGGAGACGCTGGAGGAGCGCAAGGAGACGCGGCGCGAGGTCCGCACGATGCTCGCCGAGGTCAACGCCACCGCGTACACGATCCCGCTGCTCGGCCTCGGCGCGATGATCATGCTGAACTCCGTGACACCCGGCTCCATGGCCCGCATGACCGGCAGCCCCGTCGGCCAGATCATCGTGATCGTGGCCATAGGGCTCTACGCGCTCGGCTTCATCGTCATGCGCCGCCTCGGCAAGATCGACGTCTGACCGCCCGTACGGGAGACAGGAGGGATCGGCATGGCACTGCTTCTCGCGCTGGTGGTCGGGCTGAGCGTCGCGGGCGCGTTCCAGGGCATCAGGATGTACCGCGCCGAGGCCAAGATCCCCGGTGACCTGGCCGTCGCCCTGGAGATCGGCGCCTCGCGCGTCTCGGGCCCCGAATCGGCGGTCGACCGCCTCGGCATGCGCTTCGCCCCGGCCGTACTGCGCCTCATGGGCCCCCGGCGGGTCGACAAGAAGCGCCGCAGGATCGACATGGCGGGCAACCCGGGCGGCCTCACCGTCGACCGGTACGCCGCGCGGCGCGCCGTCTACGGCCTGTTCGGCGGCCTCTCCGCGCTCGTGCTGCTGCTGAAGGACCTGCCGCTCTTCGGCGTCTTCTGCATCGCCTACGGACTCTTCGCGGCGGACGTCACCATCTGGCAGGCCGTCCGCGAGCGCAAGGACGTCATCGAGCGGACCCTGCCCGACTTCCTCGACGTACTGGCCGTCGTCGTCAGCGCCGGCCTCGGCTTCCGGCAGGCGCTGGACCGGGTGTCGGAGAAGTACGAAGGCCCCTGGGCCGACGAGGTACGCATCACCCTGCGCCAGATGGACATGGGTGTCAGCCGCCGCCAGGCGTTCGACGAACTGCGCCGGCGCAACGAGTCCGAGCAGGTCTCGCAGTTCGTGACCGCCCTCCAACAGGGCGAGGAACTCGGCGCTCCGATCGCGGACACCCTGATCCAGATCGCCAACGACATGCGCCGGACCGACGCGCAGAACTCCCGGCGCCGCGCCGCCAAGGCGATCCCCAAGACGACGGTCGTCACGCTGGCCTTCATGGTCCCGGCGACGCTGCTCCTCATCGTGACCAACATGTTCCTGGGGTCGGAGACCGACTTCGGCTCGGTCTTCGGCGGCTGACGGCCATGGTGGCGCTTCCCACGATCCGGCTCCGGCACGGGCCCCGTACGCCGGTGGGAGGTGGTACGACGGCCCTGCACGGCGGCGCGGCCGTGCCCGAAGAGGCCCCCGCGTCCGCCCTCGCCGACGACGTACCCGCACCGAGCATCCCGATCCAGATCAACGCCCTCCAGGCGCTGTGCCGCCAGGTGTTCGGCTTCCGCCTCGCCATGATCGCGCTGGGCGCGCCCTTCGCGCTCGCCCGCGCGGGCGGGCAGTTCGGCGGCTGGCTGGTCGGCGGGGCGGTGGTGTTCAGCTTCGTGGGCTCGTACGCGATGCTGCGGGACTGGGAGGTCTTCGGCCCGCTGCTCATCAAGTACCGCACGCTGATGGGCGTGGACGTGCTGTTCGGCTCGGTCCTGCTGCTGACCGCGTCACCCGACTCGGCCCTCGGGTACGCCACCGTGTGCACGCCGCTCCTCGCGGGCCTGCTGTACGGCTGGCGCGGAGCCGGGATCTTCACGGCCATCCAGATCCTGCTGCTGGCGGCGGCGTACACGGCCTGGTCGGAACGGATCGCGAGCCCGGCGAGCACGCTGCTGATAAGCGGCTTCTGCGTGGCGGCGGGCATCATCGGCGTCACCCTCCGGAACCTGATGTTCCGATTCGGTGCGGCGACGCAGGCCCTGTCCGAGGCCAACGCCCGGCTCGCGGTCACGGACGCGGTGGAGGACGAGCGGGCCCGCCTGGCCCGGGAGATGCACGACTCGGTCGCCAAGACCCTGCACGGCGTCGCGCTGGCGGCGGAGGGGCTGGCGCAGTCCGCCGACCGCATGGACCCGCTGACCGTCAAGCACCAGGCCGGCATGGTCGCCAGGTCGGCGCGGCGCGCAGCGGCGGAGTCCCGCGAAATCCTGTCCGACCTGCGCAGACAGGCCGACTACGACACCGGGGGAGTGGTCGTCGCGGACGAACTCGCCGCCCGCCTCGCCGACTTCGAAAAGCGTACGGGCATCCGCACGGCGTTCCGCGACATCGGCGGCACGTCCCCGGTGCCGACGGTCCCCCACGCGGTCGGACGCCACCTCCTGACCATCGCCACGGAGGCGATGGAGAACAGTCACCGCCACGCGCACGCCTCCCGGGTGACCGTCGAGTTCGGCCTGGCCGGCGGAATACTGCGCATCAGCGTCCTCGACGACGGCCGGGGCCTGCCCGCCGGCATCAGCCTCGACGACCTCCGCAAGGCCGGCCACTTCGGTCTCGTCGGCATGGTGGAGCGGGCCGCCGGCATCGGCGCGCGCATCAGCATCGGCCGCGGCCGCAGCGCGGGAGGCACCGAGGTACGCCTGGAACTCCCGGCGGCGGCGCTGGCACCGGCGGGCGCCGGCCCGCGGCCGCCCCTGCCCGCACTGCCGCCCCTGCCCCCACGGACGAGGGCCTCGAACTGACCCACCGCCCCCCGTCACTCTCCCGAGAGGAGGCCGCACCATGCCGGACGACAACTCGTACGACTCCGGGCCCCGCCCCTCCGTGTCGTCGCCGTCCCACGTGTCCCAGCACACGTCGTCGCACACGGTCGAACCGCGCTCGGAGCACACCCCCACCGGGGTCCGCGTTCCCCCGCCGGCGGCGGCGTTCCCCGATCCGTCCCCCGACCCCTTCGGCCCGCCGTCGCTCCTGCGCGTGGTCGTCGCCGACGACAACCCGGTCGTACGGGCAGGGCTCACCGTCCTGCTCGGCGGCCGCGACGACGTGGAGGTCGTCGCGGAGGCGACCGACGGCCGCCAGGCCCTCGCCGCCGCCCAGCACCACCGGCCCGACGTGGTGCTGCTCGACGTGCGGATGCCGGGCGTCGACGGCATCTCCGCGCTGCCCTACCTGGTACGGGTGGCGCCGGTGCTGATGCTCACGTACAGCCGCGAGAGCGAGATCGTGCGGGAGGCGCTGCGGCTGGGCGCGGGCGGCTACCTGGTGCACGGCGAGTTCACCGCCGAGCAACTGGTCGCCGCCGTACGGGACATCAAGAACGGCCGCGCCCACTTCTCGCCCTCGGCCCAGGACGCGTTGCTGGCCCACATGCGCGGCGGCGGGGCGGCAGGCGGATCGCAGCCGCTGCCGGAGGGCCTCGGCGCGGCGTACGCCACGGGCCGCCCGTACACGGGCACGAGCCGCGTCCCCGGCCACACCACGGCGCCCGATGCGACTGCACACACCGCCAGAGGGCCCAATCCCGCGCCGAACGTCTCGGATTCGAGGCGATCCCGAGAAACTACTTCGCACCTGCAATCGGACATGGCACAGTATTCAACGGACCGGCAGACCCAGCGGGCACGGAACTCAGAGGACTTCGGGCTGAGTACGAGGGAGGTGGAGGTCATGGACCTGATCGCTTCGGGGATGAGCAACCAGCAGATCGCCGCCACCTGCTTCATCAGCGAGAAGACCGTGAAGAACCACATCAACCGCATCTTCGCGAAGCTGCACAGCGCGAGCCGGAGTGAGGCGATCGCGCTGTGGCTGGGATCGGCGAGGGGGACGACGACTCATGGCTGAGCACACGAGCACGACCGCCCCCGGACAGGCCCAGACCGGCCTTTGGGCCCAGACTTGGGCCCACGGGCCCTGCGCCGCCCCCTCCGCCCCGACGTACGTTTCCACCATCGCGGAAACGCACACGTCGGCCGACCTCGGAGGGGCACCCCATGGCGAAGGACATCACGCTCAAGACCGCAACGAAGGCCCAGCTCGCCATCAGCAACTGGCGCCACACGGTCGTGACCCGCATGCAGAAGCGAGCGGACGAGGGCGCGAGCGTCGTGGAGTACGCGGGCCTGGTCGTGGTGATCGCACTGATCGTGGTGGCAGTGCGGGAGTTGAACCTCGACGACACAATTTCTGGCGCGATCGACGACGCGGTGGCCGACATCACCGGCGACTGATCCGCAGCACGCTTCGGCGCGACCGAGGGCAGACCCTCCCCATGTACGTAGTGGTGGTGGGGGGTCTGCTCTTTCTTGCGTTCGCATATTTCGCCTTCGCTCAGGCCGCCGTCGCCCGCAATGGCGCTCAGTCCGCGGCTGACGCCGCAGCCCTTGCGGCTGCCCAGGACGCGCGCGACGAGTTGACCGACGGGTTCATCGACGCTCTTGGCACGCCGGAGTGGCCCAAATGGCTCATGGCTGAGGGCGACTTCGGTGTTGGGTTCACAGCTGCCGCAAGGCGGCTGGCCAGTGACAACGATTCGAACCTCGTGAGCGTCGAGCCGAGGGTTGTCAATGGATACCCGGCTTTTCAGGCCGAGATTCTCACCCGATTCACGGTGGGGGACTCTGTTATTCCCGGAACAGAAAGCAGGCATGCTGAGGCTGATGCCACCGCCGTTATCGAACCCCGCTGTGACATTGTGCCGGGGGGTGACTTGTCGGATCTTGTCGAGATCGACTGCGAGGGCAGTGGTCGTTGGACAATCGATCCCAAGGATTTCGTCATCGGTGATCTGCCTCAGCCCAGGGATCTGTTCTCCGTCCATCTGGCTGAGTGAAGTGCGAATGTCGAGAAAAGGAAGAGCTTGATGAGCATGCGGTACTCCATGAAGGCCCGGAGGGCACTGACCGCTGTGGCGATCACTACTGGCTTGGTCCTCACGGTGGCCGGATGCGGAGGAGGAGAAGAGGACAAGCCGAGCTCGGGGGCCACTTCTTCGCCCTCGGGCAAGGGAGCGGGCGGCGATGAGAAGCCGGAGGAGAAGGAGCCGGAGGCTCCGGAACAGAACACCGTCCTGGCCGAGGTGCAAGGAGGTGAGGACATCACTCTGACGATCACTTCGGCCGTACGCGATGAGGGTGGTTTCGTCACCGTCGAAGGCAAGGTCAAGAACGGCAGCGGAGGACGGTGGTCAGCCCCCGGCTGGCAGGGCAGTGAACGGGAGCTGGCCGACAATTCGGGTTCCATGGCTGGGTCTTCGCTGGTCGACAAGGCCGGCAAGAAGAAGTACCTAGTGCTGCGTGACACGGACGGGCGGTGCTTGTGCACTCAGTTCTCCGGTGGCTTCCGGAGCGGTGACGAGAAGGCCTGGTATGCGCAGTTCCCCGCCCCGCCGGCCGGCAGCACCAAGGTCGATTTCCAGATTGCCGACATGCCCCCGGCAGCCATCGAAATCACTGACGGTGAGTGACGCCATGCCTTCCCACCTTTCCCGAAGTCGCCCCGCGCATTTCGCCACAGCCACACTTCTGACGGCAGCCCTGTTCTCCGGCCTGTCGGTGACGGCGGCCCAAGCCGATCCCTCGCCCAGCGCACCCCCCGGCAGCACGACGACGTCCCCGCCCCCAGAGGTCGACGGCAACTCTCCCGGGTTGAAGCTGGCAGACGGCGGCACCCTCGCCCCCGCCCGCGTGATCGACATCAAGTCCGTCGTCGAAGACCTCGGTGGTGAGGAGCGGCGTGAGGACACCAACTCCGACGTGAAGTTCGCCCTCCAGGCCGAGGTCCTCTTCGGCAAGGACAGTGCGAAGCTCAACGCGGAGGCCGCCTCCCGTATCAAGTCCATCGCCGACGAGATCATCGCCCAGAAGGCGACCAAGATCCGGGTCTTCGGCTTCACCGACGACCTCGGCTCGTACGAGCATGGCAAGGTGCTCTCCAAGAAGCGCGCGGACGCCGTTCAGCAGGAGCTGAACAAGTCCCTCGACTCCTCCGTCACCTTCGAGATCCGCGGGTACAGCGAGGACTACCCGATCGCCGACAACGATTCCGAAGAGGGCCGGAAGAAGAACCGGCGCGTAGAGGTGTCGTTCCCCCGCGGCGAGGCACCGGCCTCCGCCCCCGAGAACTGACCGGTTCCGGTCGGCGCGCTCACGCCGCCGGCCGGCCCTCGGCCCGTTCGTTCATGCCGCCAACGGGATGTTCCGTATCCGGCGAAGGGCGAGCAGGCCGCCGACGCCGGGGACGGCGGCGAGCCACCGCACGCGGGACGAGGCGGCGCCCCCGGCAGGCCAAGCGGTCGCGATGACGACGAGGTACGCCGTGCCGTGGAGCGGCCCGGCGAGTGAGGCGACCGCCGGCGAGTGCGCGGTGAGCAGGTTCGCCAGCAGGACGACGAGGGAGGCGGCCTCGACACGGGCCGCGATGAGCAGGAGGCGCACCCTCGTCACGCTCCCGTCGTCGAACCGGGACGCACGATCATGAGCACGACGACGACCGCCCACAGAAGGTTGAAGACACCGGTCAGCATGGCCAGTTGAGCCACCGCAGGCACGGGCTCCTCACGCTCGTCCAACCCTTGGAGCGACGCGAGCAGACGTGCTTGGCGGGGCAGGATGGCCAGCGCGAGAACGGCCGCGGCGATCGCCGTCAGCGCGAGCGAGGTTGTCAGCCAGGCGTCGGTGAGTACGCCGAGTTGCACGGCCGTGGCGATCCCGAAGACCGGCACAGCGATGCCTGCGACGGCGTAGACGCGGCATATCCGGTGCAGGGATGCGGCAACCCCGACGGACCGCCCACCGGTGTCCCTGCCGCCGGCGGTCGCCACACCGCCGGGCGCGGGCTGCCTGACGTACCGGGGGAACAGGGATGCGGCCACGGCGATCGGTCCGATCGCCAGAATCGCCGCGAGTACGTGGATGGACAGCAGCAGCTTGGTCACCGCGGGCTCCTGGGGCCGTGCGTTATAGGTTGGCTGCCAATAGGTACCACGCCTACTCCTCCATTGGGTAGGCTGCCTACCTATGAGGGCAGACGCGGTACGAGGACATCTGGACGGGCTGCTGCTTGCCGTGCTCGAACCAGGGCCGCTGCACGGGTACGCGATCATCACCGCGGTCCAGCAGCGCAGCGGAGGCGCGCTCGACCTCCGCACCGGAACGATCTATCCGGCGCTGAACCGGCTGGAGCGGCTCGGGCTGCTGAGCAGCACGTGGGACTCCGTCGGCGAGCGGCGACGGCGCTGTTACGAACTCACCGACGCCGGGCGCGGCAGCCTGGCCCGTGAGCGGACGGCGTGGGAGGAGTTCACGACGGCGATCGGCTCCGTCCTGAACCCGGCACCGCCGCCCCGGCCCGCCACGTGAACGCCACCGGTAGGCACGCCGACCCCGTCGAGGAGTACGCCCACACCCTGGCGGGCGCCCTGCACGGTCCGGCCCGCGTCAAGGCGCGGCTGGTCGACGAGGTGCGCGACGGCCTCGCGGAGACGATCGCGGCGTACACCCACGGGGGCCTGCCCCGCGAAGAGGCGACCCGGCAAGCGGTACGGGACTTCGGCAGTCCGGACGAAATAGTGCCGAGCTGTCAGCGGGAACTGACCATCGCCCAGGCCCGGCACACCGCCCGGGCCGCGGCTCTCGCCGCCCCGTTCCTGATCGCCTGCTGGTACGTGGTGCGGAGCGCCGACCCGGGTCAGGCCTGGCTCGTCCCACGGGCGGCGCAGTCGCTGGCCGTACACCTGGCGGGGATCGCGGGCGTGGCCGCGCTGCTCGCGGCAGCCACCCTGGCCGCCACCGGCACCCTCGCCCGCCGGCTTCCCACGCCGCACCACCTCCCCCTCGTGGTCGCATGGACCGGCACCACCGCGAGCGTGGCCATGGCGATCGCCACCCTGTCTCTCACCATCTCCGCACTCCTGGCCACGACCTGGCCGCTGCTCGCCCTCGCCGGCTCACTGGCCGCCGCGTCGCACGCCCTGGTCGCAGCTTCCGCACGCGCCTGCCGCCGGTGCGCGCGCTCCCCGGTGGCGTAGCCGCCGCACCGAGCCAGGGGCCGGCCGGGCGCCGGGTCCCACCAGGTCACGGACGGGCGGCTTATGCGGGTGGGGCGGGTGAAGGCGGCGGTACAGGGGCGGCTTCGGTCACGGGGTCCGGGCCGGGGGCGAGTCCGTCTGCCACCAGCCCCGCCAGTACCGCCTCACCCAGGGCATGCACCGCCGATTGCGGGCGGACCATCACCGTGAACTCCTTGATCAGGCCCTGCTCGTCGAAATGCAGCAGGTCGACGCCGTGGACAGCCCTGCCGTTCACGACCGTACGGAAGAGCAGCACCGCCGAAGGGGCCTCACCGCCGTCGGCGCTCGTCTCCGCCGTACCGGCGTACTCGCCGACGTAACGGAAGTCCTCGAAGGTCCGCAGCAGGACGCCGAAGAGCCCCATGACCATCGGCTTGCCCTCGAAGGGCCGGAACTTCACCGGGCTGTAGAGGCGGATGCCGTCCGCGAACAGCCCGTCGAGCGCGGCGAGATCCTCCTTCTCCACGGCGGCACGAAAGCGCGCGGCGGTGGCGGCGGCCTCAGCAGGAAGCTGGTCGTCATCGTTCATGCGTCGGTACTCCTCAACAGTCGGGTCAGTCACATGTGGCTGCGCGCCCACGTGCGTGCACGTAAGCAGGCGCGCACGGGCGCAAGCACCCACGCACGCGCATCCACTTCACCGTCACGTACGTGCACGTGGGCACCGTCTCCCTAGTCATCAATCTGACTAGTCACTTTCTTGACTATGATGATGTGGGTACGCACGCAGAAAAGGAAGGGGCCGCATCGATGGCCTTGCGACATGCCGTCCTCGCAGCGCTGCTCGCGGGCGACGGCAGTGACGGGGACGGCCGGGGCGAGTACAGCGGCTACCAGCTGGCCAAAGCGTTCGACATCGGCGTCGCCAACTTCTGGCACGCCCTGCCCCAGCAGCTCTACGCCGAGCTGGCCAAGCTGGAGAAGGAGGGCCTGGTCGCGGGTCGGCAGGTGGTCCAGGAGGCGCGGCCGAACAAGCGCCTCTTCCGCGTCACGGAGGCCGGTCTCGCCGAGCTGGAAGCCTTCGCCGCCGCTACGCCGAAGGCTTCGTTCATCCGCGACGACCTGTTGGTCAAGGTCCAGGCCGCCGACAGCGTCGACACCGCCCGGGTGATCGAGCAACTGGAGCAGCGGGCCGCACTGGCCGAGGCCAAGATCGAGCTGTTCGGCAAGGTGCTGCGCAAGATGCGCGGCGACCTGGCCGAAGAGGAGTTCCTGCGCCGAGGCGACCGGATTGGCCCGTACCTCACCTGCCTGCGCGGCCTGGCGCTGGAGCGGGAGAACCGGGAGTGGGGGCTGCGCGTTGCGGCCGTCCTGCGCGAGAGGAAGAGCACCGAGGGGCGGACCACGGAGAGGCGGAGCAGCGATGCAGAACGGCGATGAGCGGGTGCCGTACGGGCGGCAGGTGGCGGACGGGCGACGGGCGGCGGACGGGGGACACGTGTCGGACAACGTGCCTGGTGCGGGCGGTGGTGGGCGGGCGCTGTCGTACGCCCGTTACGTCGCCCTGGGGGACAGCCAGACCGAAGGGCTCGGCGACGGTGACGACACCACCGGCCTCCGGGGCTGGGCGGACCGTTTCGCCGAACACCTCGCCGCTGCCAACCCCTCTCTTCAGTACGCCAATTTGGCCGTACGGGGACGCCTCGCCGGTCAGGTTCGCGCGGAACAGCTCGCACCGGCTCTGGCCCTGCGCCCCGACTTCGCGACGGTGGTCGCAGGGGTGAACGACGTGATGCGGCCGAAGTTCGACGCTGCCGAGGTGGTGGGGCACCTGGAGGCGATGTTCGCCGCCCTGACGCGCGGCGGCGCCCGCGTCATGACGATCACCTTCCCCGACATCGGGAAGGTCGCGCCGCTCGCCCGGCCACTGCGTTCCCGTATGCACGCGCTGAACACGGGCATCCGCGCGGCGGCCGGCCGCCACGGCGTTGTGGTCGTCGAGACCGCCGAACACGCCTTCACCGTCGACCCACGGATGTGGACCGCGGACCGGCTCCATCTGAGCCCGCTCGGCCACGAACGCTTCGCGGCGGCCGCAGCGTACGCCCTACAACTCCCCGGCGTCGACGACGCGTGGTCACGCCCGCTGCCTCCCCATACCGCCGTCGCCGGCTGGCGGGCGGCGCAAGCCGAGCTGCGATGGGTCGGCGCGCACCTCGGTCCGTGGCTGGGGCGACGCCTGCGCGGCCGGTCCTCAGGAGACGGCCGCACGGCGAAGAGGCCCGAACTGACCTACTTCGTTGATCATTCCGGCTAAGTTCTTCCGATGAAGAGTGCTCTGGCCGATGAGTTTCGCAGTGCAGTGAGGTCTCAATGAACACGAAGCACACAGGGCACGAAGCACGCAGCAGGAAGCAAGAAGCAGAAGGCACAGAGCAGTAGGCGCCAAGCACAAGGCAGTAGGTGCCAAGCACAAGGCGCAGAGCACCAAGCACAGAACACCGATTACCGAGCACGAGCACGAGCACCAAGCACCAAGCACCAAGCACAAAGCACCAAGCACCGAACACAGAGCACCGAACACGGAGCACGAAGTCCGCAGACGCAGTGCGCGGCGCGGAGCCGTCTCCGTCCCCTCCCGAGCGAAACGCCCGAAAGGTACCACCATGCGCAAGTTCAAGCTTCAGGTTCAGATGACCGTCGACGGCTACATGGCTGGCCCGAACGGTGAGATGGACTGGATGACGTTCCCTTGGACGGACGACATCAACGCCTACATCGGTGCGCTGACCGACCCGGTCGACTGCATCGTGCTGGGACGCAAGCTCGCGGAGGGTTTCATTCCGGCCTGGGCGGCCGGCCCGGAGGGGGAGGACCAGGCGTCCATCGACAAGATGAACAACACGCACAAGGTCGTCATCTCCAACACCCTCACGGAGTCGCCGTGGGAGAACGCCGTCGTGGCGGGTGGTGACCTGGCCGAGACGGTGAACAAGCTGAAGGCGCAGCCGGGAGGCGACATCATCGCGTACGGAGGCGGCACGCTCGTTTCGAACTTGATCGCCGAGGAGCTGCTGGACGAACTGCACCTGTTCGTCAACCCGACCGCCATAGGGGCCGGCATGCCCGTGTTCGCGAACCGGGATGGCTACCAGAAGCTCCGCCTGGTCACGGCGCGACCGTTCGACTGCGGCATCACGGCCCTCCACTTCGAACCGAAGCGTGCCTGAGCGGCGGTGTGGGGTGGGTGAGGTGCGGCGGGGGTGGGGTGACGGGCCGGGGGCTTTGTTGGGCCTGGGGCGGTGATTGCTTCTGGTGTGGGGGCCGCCTTTCTGGAGGGTGGCGTCGGAGGCCCGCCCCTCAAGGGCGCTCCTGCGTCGCGTCGCCTGCGGCGATTCCGCTCCGCTCCACCCTTGACCGCCGAACCTCCGACGCAGTGCTTGAGGGGGGCGGCCCCCGGGGGGAGCCCACGGGTCAGGCTCGGTGAGTGGTTGTTCGTGCGTCGCCGGATGGCGGGTGTGTGGGTGGGGCGCGACGGCTTTCGGGGTGGTGCGGCCCCTGCTTCGGCGGGTGCGGCGACGGTTGTTGGTGCGGAGTTAGAGGCGGCAGGCGACATGTCGCAGGCGACGTGCGACCTGTGACCTGTGACCTGCGATGTGCGGCATGGGCATCTCGCGCGCACGCTGACCACTTACGTGCCACGGACCGGGTGCTTGGTGGCGGACGGTGGGTTGGGAGGATCGGGCACCGACCCTTGGCAGCAGCAGGCCGAGCGGGGTGGTGACGGCGGTGGCGGCCTGGAGGACGCCGTGCGCGTTGCCCTGCTCGTATGGGTGGCCGGCCATGGGGAGCACGTGAACCCGTGGATCTATACCTAGGCCGGTTGGAGGGGCCTGCGGATATTGAGATGCGGGGTGGTTTTGGCGGCCGTAGGGTCGACGCCCGTGGAACCACTCACCGAGAAACAGATCCGCTCTTCCTTCGTGAACTGCACCAAGGGCGAGGCGGCACGGCTGCGCCTGCCGCTCGGCTTCGCCGAATTGCCATGGGGCGAACTGGACTTCATCGGCTGGGTGGACCCGGGAGCACCTTTGCGGGCGCATATCGTGCTGCCACGAGCGGAAGGCCCGGTGGGGGTCTCGCTGCGCGTACCGTCGGTGAGTCGCACCAGTGCGGTGAAGTCCAGCCTGTGCCAGGTATGCCTGACGGGTCATGCGTCTTCGGGTGTCACCTTGCTGGTCGCCCCCTTGGCGGGCACCAAGGGCCGCGAGGGCAACACTGTCGGTATCTACATCTGCGCAGACCTCGCCTGCTCCCTGTACGTGCGCGGCAAGCGGCAGCCGAAACTGCGTTCCGGGCGGTACGAGGAGACTCTGACGCTGTACGAGCGTCTCGCCCGTATGACAGCCAACCTCGACGCCTTCGTGGCCAAGGTCACGGGCAACTGAACCGCTGCCATGGGCGAACAGCAGGCACCTGACGCGCACGAACCGTGCGCACGAGGACCGGCGGCGAGCGAAACGCCGGTGACGAGCGACTGGTAGAGGGACGTATGACTCCCCCGCCTGTCGACTTCGTCCCGCCGGCCTGGCGGCGGGGAGCCGGCCCACGGACCCTGTGCGACCAACACGCGCCCCACCGTCGAGGCTGCAGCGTTCCCCCAACGGCCTGCGCTGGAGATCAATGGCTGCGTGGCGCGGGTAGCCGCGCACCTAATCGCTGGCGCTAGCCCGGCCGTATGGTCGGCTGACGCCCCGCACGAGACCGGTGGTGCGGGACGTAATCAACAAATGACGCGCCCACCAGTCGACCTAATAGGGTGAATGGGTGCGAAACAGTCATCCACCTCCGCGTTCTGTGCAGTTCGTCCCAGCGTCCTCACCAGCGTGAGCGTGGATCGCCGATATCGATCTGCGGCCAGTGAGTCACCTGGGCGCCCTTGCCCACCCACCTCAGCCATGTGCTTGTAGCCCCGTCGGCCGCCGGTCGGGGCAGAACCGAACTGCCCGTCTCACCCCGTTCCCTCCGTCGCGCCCCACCCACTCAGCAACAAGTCCGCAGGTCGTCCTGACCACGGCAAGCACCCACCGGTGTGAGTCTTCGTGCGGGTCCTGACGTGCGTGTCGCACGACATCCGTTGTCGCACCCGCTGAGGCGGGGCCCCACCACCCCTGGACCGACTGCGCCCCACCCGCTGTGCCACGGGTCCGCAGGTCGCCCCGATCGGCTCGTCGTCCACTGGCGTGGGTGTGCGTGTGGGTTTCAATGTCGGTGTCGCACCAGTGGCCGTCGTCGCACCCGCTGAGACAGGGGCCGAGCCGCCCCAGAACCGACCGCGCACCCCACCACACACCCGCAAGCCACCGAACCAACGCCCGCCCCTGTCCCCGCTGCCGTGCAGGGCGTTTTCTTGGCGTCGTCCCCCTATAAGCGTTTGCGGTGGGCCGGGGTGGTGGGTCAAGGGTGGGCCGTAGGTCCATCGCGCAGCGACGCGACGTAGGAGCGCCCTTGACGCGCCGCCCCGGCCCACCGACACTCAAGCGCCCGGGGACGGCCCCACACCCCCCAGAAGCAACGGGTGGTTCGCCGCGTGCGTTCGCCGCCGCTTCGTCATCCCCGACTCTCCAATGCCAGTGCGCTACGGATCTCTTCGATCATCGTGTCCGGGCGGCGGTAGACATCCATGGCTGTGAATCGAAGCGATCGGCGGATGGGTTGGCACAAGCTGAGTTCGTTGAAGCGACGTACGTCTCGCTCATGGGCGTCTCGGTCGCCGTGGTACGCGTAGCCCTCAATCTCCACCGCCACACCCTCAGCCCGGAACAGGAAGTCGACAGTCCGCCGTCGGCCTCCCGGCGGCCGCACCTGCGCCTGTGGCTCGGGGTGCAAGTTCGCGTCGTGTATGTGCAGACGAGCGACAGTTTCGGCGGGCGAACCGCTCCGCCGGTCCGCGAGCGCGAGCGCGGCGCGCGCTCGCCGTACGCCACGCTGAGGTCCGGCCTCCAGAGCAGCCGCTACCGCTCCGAGGTGCGTGAACGCAGGTCGTTTCGCCGTCGGGTCGCCCGTCGGCGGGCGAATCGACACCGCCGACTCGACGGTGATCAGAGCCTCGTCCCGAGGGCTCGACCGCAACAGGTCCGCCAGCGTGCGACTGACGGTCGTGACGCGGATGCCCGCGACGTACGCCGTGGCCTCTTCGGGCAACCACTCCCGGTGCACGCGCGCCTGCGGCAGCACCACCCCCGACGCCTTCGCGGCGTGGACCGTGAAGTCCAGCCCGCGCTCCAACCCTCGTGCCGCTCCTAACCCTCCTACTGACTGCAATGCTCGGCCCGCCTCCACCCGTCGGGCCGACGCCACCCCTCGATCCGACTCCACCTCTCCTTCCTGCGCCGACTTTCCGTCCTGCGCCGACCTCTCTCCCTGCACAGGCCATCGATCCTGCGCCGGCATCCCGTTACTCGCTGTCCACGGAAGTTCGAAGTCGTGCAGCCAAGCCGCCGTCCATCGGCTTGCGACAAGTCGTGGGTGCGCCAGTTGGACCGCCCGTAACCACGTCGTGCGGTCGACCACCATGCCGGGCTCGGCCCAGCTTCCCCGACGGATCCGCGTCCAGCCTTCCTCTCTGAGTACGCGATGGAGACGGGACGGTGACCAGCCGTTCTCTGCGGCTTGGCGGGTCAGCAGCACGCCACCCTGGCGCCGCGCCAGCACGGTCAGCGGCAACGGTGCTATCAAACTCCTCGCCGATGCCGATGCCGATGCCGTCGCCGACGTATCCCCCGTGGTGCGCGTCATGTGTCGAGCGTCCCAGTCGACTTCCACGTACGCGACCCCTGTGGATAAGTGTGGATGAGCGGACGCGGAGTGCATTTGGGCCCGTGGGCCCAGGCGCCCTCCACCGCACCTTGTTAGCGTGCGGGGGACCAGTGACGAGGCAACCAGCAGCAAGGAGCAAGGAGCAAGGAGCCGGTAGTCGGCGCTAGGCCGTAGGCGGCCCATGGCGGCGGACAAACGCTCAGCCGTCAGCCGCCCATGCGCTGATAGCCGTCAGTCGTCGTACGCAGGGAGCAGTGAGGCGTGAAGGCACGTTCGACACGGTCCACCCAGTCAGCACGTTCAGCCCTTTCGCCCAACCCAACGCCGTCAGCTCCTGCGGCTCGTCGACCCGCATCTGCCGTCAGTGTTGCCACAGCCCCAGCTCCAGCCAGAGCAGCCGCAGTCGCAGCAGTTCTCCTCCTGACGGCGGCCTGCGGTGGCGGTCCCGTCGCTACTGATGACAAGGACAGTCGGGCGAAGCCAGCAGAAGCCGCCTCTGCCTCCCCCTCTGTCACCGCTCCAGCCGCCACCGACAAACCGGTCACCAGCACCGGCGTCACCTTGAGCGCACGTGAGCTGAAGAAGGTTGCCCTTGCGAACGGCGACGTACCGGACTTCGCCGTTACGCCGATGGAGGGCGCCGGCCAGACCGGCACCGAGCGCGCCGCGCAGCCCGAGTGCCAGGCGCTCGCCGCCGTCATCAACGGTGCGCCCGAGCCCACACCCTCCGCCGTCGTCCACCGCACGCTGACTGACGAGTCGGAGGAGGGCCGGGACGACCAGACGGTCGTTACCGAGATCCTCACCTCGTATCCCGGAGGGAGCGCGGTGCAGGTTCTCCGAGGCGTCAGCAAGGCCGTACGGGCCTGTGCCGACGGCTTCAAGACCACCGGCGGCGAAGGACCCTCCACCTATACGGAGGTGAAGCCGCTACCCGCACCCAGAGCCGGGCAGGAGGCCCTGGCCTACCAAGTGACCGGAGCATTCGAAGGCGCCGACGTGCCGCTCGTCTTCCAGCTCGTACGCACCGGATCGACGGTCGTCATCTTCTACGCCGCTAACTTCATCGACGCGAAGCCCCCGGAGATCCCCACCCGCCTCGCCACCGCCCAGGCGTCCAAACTTCCCTGATGCCTCGACCGCACCAGGGACCTTGACCGCGCCCAGGAGCCTCGACCGCGCCCCGTAACCCCGACCACGCCCAGAAACCCCGACCGCACCAGAGTCCTCGGCCGACCCGGCACCTCACCTCGCCGACCACCGCCCGCGCCGCCTCGGTATTTGAGCCCGCGTTGGGTCCGTGGGCCCATGCCCGTCAACACGGTGTTCCGTACGGTCACGGCATGGCACTCCACTTCGGTCGACCCCGCAGGCGACGTCGCCAACCGCGAACCGAGGCACGCCTGTTGGGGCTGCGCAAGGCGCAGTCGGGGCAGACCACGTTGGAGTACGCGGCACTTGTGCTGGTCGTCGCCGCCATCATCGGGGCCCTCGTCGCCACCGGTTTCGGGCAGACCATCTCCGAGCAGGTCGGCGCGGCGGTCTGCCGGATCACCGGCAGCGGTGACTGCGGGAGTGGTGGAGGTGGCGACCCGCAGGCACGCGAAGACGGTGGGAAGCAGGGCGACGGCGACACCAACGGCACCGGAAGCACCAACGGCACCGGAAACACCAACGAAGCCGGCGACGGAACGAAGTCTCCCGAGCAGATCGCGTACGAGAAAGCCCTCAAAGAGCTACAGGACGCCAAGAACGCCGAGCAGAGCGACAGCGAGAAGGCCCAGCAAGCGGCGAAGGAGCTCGGCAAGATCCTCGCCGAGGAACTCGGCATCACCGATGCCGTCGACTGCGTCACGACCGGAAACGCCGGGTCCTGCACCGAAACCCTGATCAACGTCCTGACCAGCCTCATCGGCGGAGCTGTCGGCAAGCTGGCCGCGAAGTACGGCGCGCCGTGGAAGTGGAAGAAAGCCGCCGAGCTCGTACGGAAGCTGAAGAAGCACGGCGACGATCTGTACGACGGCCTCACCGGCATGGTGAAGAACCGCAAGCGCGTCGAGGACGCCCAGGACAAACTCGCCGACGCGCAGCGCAGACTCGACGAGAAGAAACCGGGCCAAAGGAAACCCGACCAGCCCGACAAACGGCCCATCACCTGCGCCGGCGCCCACAGTTTCCTGCCCGGCACCCTCGTACTGCTCGCCGACGGATCGGGTCGGGACCGCATCCCGATCGAGGACGTACGCGTCGGTGATCTCGTCACCGTGACCGATCCTGTCCGCGGCGTGACGACCGGCCGCCGGGTCACGCACACCATCACGACGTACGACGACAAGCACTTCACCCGCCTGACCGTCCGTACGCCGGCCGGACACCGCGCCGTCACCGCGACCGACACGCATCCCTTCTGGGTGACCGGCGACGGCGCTCCCCGCTGGGCCGACGCCGGCGACATCAGGCCGGGCGCGAGCCTCCGCGCCTCCGACGGCAGCGCGCTCCCGGTCACGGCGGTCTCGCACCACACCCGGCGGCAGACCACCCACGACCTCACCGTCGCCGGCATCCACACGTATTACGTCGGCGTCGGCGGGCAGAACGTCCTCGTCCACAACAACGACTGCGTGGACAAGGAACTCCTCGACGAGATGAAGGAGACGGGCGTCAAGTTCGACCCGGAGAAGGTCATCAGGGCCGAGCGGGACGCCGACGGCAAGATCGTGTTCCTGGAGGAGGGCAACTCGCGGGCCGGCCTCAAGCACATCCTCGAAGAGCACGCCGATGATTTCGAACGGAGCGGAATCGCCCGGGAGGACATTCCCGACCTCGTGATGCAGGCTGCGACCAAGGGCAAGAAGGTGGGTACGCAGGGCAAGGGGGACGGGCGGCCGATCTACGAGGTCGAGTTCAAGGGACAGAAGCGAAGGGTGGCGGTGACGGTGGGGAACAACGGGTTCGTCGTCGGCGCCAACCCGAAGAGCGTGAGCTAGCGGGAACGGGAACGGGAACGGGAACGAGAAGCGGGACGGGTGACGGTATGAGGGCAGAAGCACGAGCAGGGGACGTACGAGCGGAAACCGGCACGGGCCGGGGACCGGGGACCGGACCGGGTGCCGTACGTCGGGTGCGGTTGGCGGCGGACTACGACTGCCACCCGGTGTGGGTCCGCGGCAGCGACGGCATCAGCGACAACGTCGCCCCCGGCGAGTTGCCGGTCGATGCGGGCCTCGCGGCGGAGCTGGAGCGCTGGGGGGATGCGTACGACGCCACGCTGGACCGCGACGACCCCGTGGCGTCCGGATTTCCGACGCCGCAGGACGAGGCGGCGTTCGCCGAACGCGGCGCGACGCTCGCGCGCGAGCTGGCCCGGCAATTGGGTGCGGCCTGGCAGGTCACGTACTACGACCCGAGGCTGTCCGAGGACGTGCCGTACGGCCCGGAGTCGGGCGGGGGAGCGCCCCGGTAACGCTGGAGTAGCGGACTCCGGGAGCCGGTGGCGGCGCGGAGTGGGGCGGGCGTGACAGGCAGCCAGCCTGGGCCGACGGAGAGACCACCCCCGCCGGCTGCACAGCACCCGGCATCAGCAGGCCCGCCCACCGTCACCCGGCGTCTGCGGAGTCGCCGACCGTCACCCGGCATCAGCGGAATCGCCCACCGTCAGCCGACATCCCCGCCCCGCCCACCGTCCCCGCTCGCGCCCTCGTCGTCGCCCCGCGCCCCCGCACCGCGAACCGTAAGCAGCACTCCCCGCCGTACCCCCCACCGTTCCAGCGCCCCCGCCTCCGCTTCCAGTACGTGGCGGGCGCGTGGGCGGGGCAGGCCGAGGCGGCCGGGGGGCATCATGCGGACCGCGAGTACCCGCAAGTCGCGGTCCAGGTAGGCCACATCGAGCGCGAAGCGCATGCCGAAGGTGTGCACGCTGCTCGCGGGGGTCAGCAGCAGCGCGCCCGGGATGCCGTCCCTGCCCAGCAGCCCCCGCGTGCGGGCCCGTCGGGACGCCGCGATCTCGATCGGTACGGACACCGGCACCTGGCCGGCCCGGCCGTCCGCCGTCCCCGCCGCAACCGTCACCGTCAACGTCCCGGCACCGTCCACCCATTGCCCCATGCGCATGCGTCGACGGTAGCTCCGCGGCCTGCGGCCGGCGGCCCAAGCCCCACGGCTCACGGCCGACCCCCACCCCCCACCCCTCTAGGCCCCCAGACCCATGCCCCAACCCCCCGCCGCCCCCTAGGCTCCCCCTCGTGTACGTCATGCTGATCGCGGCCGCTGCCCTCTGGGGTGCCGCCACCGGAGTGTTCGTGCCCCGTGCCGCCTACCGGCTGGCCGTCGAGCCGGAGGAGGGGTGGCGGTCGGCGTGCCCGGCCGGGCATCCGTTCGCGGGGCCCGGGCGGGGCTGGCTCGGTACGGCGCGCTGCGCGCGGTGCGCGGCGGTGGTGGAGGTGGGCGCGCCGGTGCGTACTCCGGACGGCGTACCGCCGCAGGGGTCCGCTCCCGCGCCGTACACGGGCACCGTGCGCCCCGTCGTCGTCAGTGCCGTCGCGTGCGCGCTGCTCGCCGCTGCCACCGGGGCCCGGCCGGAGCTGGGGGTGTGGCTGCTGCTGGCGCCGTTCGGTGTGCTCCTGGCGGTGGTGGACCGGCGGGTGCACCGGCTGCCCGACGTCCTGACCCTGCCGCTCGCCGGGGCGACCGCCGCCCTGCTCGGGCCGGCCGCGCTGCTGCCTGGGAACGGCGGGTCGTGGACGGGCGCGCTGCTCGGGGGCGTGGCCCTCGGCGGCGGCTACTTCCTCCTGTTCCTGGTCAACCCCAACGGCATGGGCTTCGGCGACGTCAAACTGGCCCTCGCCCTCGGGACCGCCCTGGGCTGGTACGGATGGCCGGTGTTCTTCGCGGGGGCGTTCGCCGGGTTCCTGTTCGGCTCGGTGTACGGCGTCGGTCTTGTGCTGCTGCGGCGCGCGGGACGCAGGACCGCGATCCCGTTCGGCCCCTTCATGATCACGGGGGCGCTCGCGGGGCTGCTGCTGGGCGGAGTGGGCGCTTCGGCCGTCTGACCGCGCGCGCCGACCGGGCAATCGTGAGAAGTTGCCATGAGACGTGTGTAACGCACGCAATGTAGGCAATGCTCGCAATGAACGCACGTACGTACGGACGGGCGGTCGGCACGGTAAGCCGCCTGCCCGCGATCCACAGCCGCAGCCGCAGCCAGGAGCGCCCGAATGACGCAGCCGACCCGCCCCACCCCGGAACTGCTCGCCGAACTGCGCAAGCCCCGCCCGTATCCGGCCGTGTCGGTCACACTGCCCACGCACCGGCACTGGCCGGAGAGCCAGCAGGACCACATCCGCCTGCGCAACCTGCTCACCGAGGCCGAGAAGCGCCTCGCGGACGACCCCGAGGTGTCGAAGGCGCAGGCGACGGCGGTGGCGCAGCAACTGTCCGCCGCGGCCGACAGGCTCGACCCGGAGTACTTCGGCGACGGCCTGGTCGTCTACGCGTCGCCCGAGGAGCACCGGAGCTTCCTGGTCGGGGGGTCCGTGCCCGAGCGCATCGTGATCAACACGACGTACCTCACCCGCAACCTGGTCGCGCTGGCGGCGAGGGAGCGCCAGTACCTGGTGGTCGTCCTCAGTACGGGGGAGGTGCGTCTGTGGCGCGGGCAGGGTGAGCAGGTGAGCGAGGACGAGGTGTCCGGCTTCCCGGTGATCTCCTCCGGCGCGGAGCGCGACAAGGCGCCCAGCCGCGACGGAGGCCAGTGGACCGCGCAGGACTTCCGCAACATGCTGATGGAGGCCGACCGCAAGCTCACCGCGGTGCTCCAGGCGAGCCCGCTGCCGGTCGTCCTGGTGGGACTGAGCAAGCACATCTCGATGTACCGCGAGGTCACCCACCACGGGCAGGCGATCGCCGCCGAGCTCGAAGTGGGCGGACTGACGAACACGACGACGGCGGAGATGTCCGCCCAACTGGCACCGGCCCGCCGGGCCCTCGCCGAGGCCGACACGGCGCGGGCGATGCGCGGACTCGACGAGGCGCGCAGCGGCAAGCGGTACTCGGCGGGCGTGCAGGACGTGTGGCAGGCGGCGGGTGAGGGGCGCGTGGCGCTGCTCGTCGTCGAGGAGGGCCTGCGGGTGAGCGCCCGGCCGGAGACGGTGGAGGGCGCGCAACGGGCGACTCTCACTCTGCCCGATCCGGGCGAGGAGGACATGCCGGGCGCGGAGGAGGACATCATCGACTCCGTGGTGGAGACCGTGCTGTCGGCGGACGGCGAGGTCGTGTTCGTACCGGACGAGTCCCTGGCGGAGGCCCACGGGATCGCGGCGGCCCTTCGGTACTGAGCCGCCGGGGCGGTGGCGGGCGGGCGGGCGTTCCCGGCCGCCCCCTGCTCCCGGCCGCCGGCTGCTCCCGACGTCCACTCCTTTCGACGTCCGCTGCTTTCGACGTCCACTCCTGCCGACATCTGCTGCTATCGACGTCCGCTTCTTCCACCGCCCGCCGCCCCGTACAGTCGATGACCTTCGTCGGACGGCGCGAAAGCCGTTACGAACCAGGGGAGTCGGCGTGGGCAGGGAGTCGGCGACGGGCAAGGAGGCGGCAGTGGGCGAGGAGCCGGCGGTGGGCAAGGACACCGGGCCGTACGTCTGCGGGCTCGACGCCGCCATGGACGTGGTCGGCGGCAAGTGGAAGGCCCTGATCCTGTGGGCGCTGCACGACGCCGGCACGCTCCGCTTCGGGCAGCTCAAGCGCCAGGTGCCCGGTGTCAGCGAGAAGATGCTGATCCAGCATCTGCGCGAGCTGGAGGGGGACGGCATCGTGCACCGCGAGGTGTACCGGGAGGTCCCGCCGCGCGTCGAGTACTCGCTCACCGAGATGGGTGAGGACCTCAACACGGCCCTCGGGCCGCTCGGCGCGTGGGCCACCCGGCACATGGACCGGATCCTCGCCGCCAAGCGGCGCGACGTCGTCGCGTGAGCCGTCGGGCGAGCCTCCGTTCGAGCCGTCGCGTCAGCCTTCGCGTAAGCGGAGCGTCAAGTCCGCTCCCTCCCCCGGTTCGCTCTTCGGGGGGACGGGGGAGGGTCAGCAGAAGCGTATTTTCCCTAGTGCCGACTGGGCTGTAGGCCCGCCTGCGGCACCGCTGGAAAAAATCATGGACGACTTTCGGAGCGGCGGGGGCGCGAGCACCCTTTACGAAGGGTTATGGTGGAAACCCCCCCTCGGGCCGGTCCGTATCCCCCCCACGGACCGGCCCGTTTTTTGTCCCGTCACACCCGTGGCGCCGGTGCCTTCACGCCTCCCGGCTCACACGCGCACCGTCAGCCCCGCCCGGCCCAGATGTTCGTGCCGGCGGTGTCGACCGCGAAGGTGTCGATCTCCTTCAGTTCCTCGTCGGACAGTGCGGGCCCGCCCAGCGCCGCGACGTTCTCCTCCAGCTGCCCCACGCTCGACGCGCCGATCAGCGCCGACGTCATGCGCGGGTCGCGCAGCACCCAGGACAGCGCCAGCTGCGCGAGGGACTGGCCGCGCCGGCGCGCGATGTCGTTCAGTCCGTTGAGGCGGCGTACGACCTCCTGCGACAGCAGACCCGGGTCGAGCGACTTGCCCTGGGTGGCGCGCGAGCCCTCCGGGATGCCGTTCAGGTACTTGCCCGTGAGCAGGCCCTGGGCGAGCGGCACGAAGGCGATGCAGCCCATGCCGGCCTCCTCCAGGGTGTCCAGCAGGCCGTCGTCCTCCGTCCAGCGGTTGATCATCGAGTACGACGGCTGGTGGATCAGCGCCGGCACGCCCATCTCGCGCAGCAGCCCGGCCGCCTCGGCCGTCTGCTCGGCGTTGTACGACGAGACGCCGGCGTACAGCGCCTTGCCCTGGCGCACCGCGGTGGCCAGCGCGCCCATCGTCTCCTCGAGCGGGGTCTCGGGGTCGAAGCGGTGGGAGTAGAAGATGTCGACGTATTCCAGGCCCATCCGGGTCAGCGAGGCGTCCAGCGAGGACAGCAGGTACTTGCGCGAGCCCCACTCGCCGTACGGGCCGGGGTGCATGAGGTAGCCGGCCTTCGTGGAGATGATCAGCTCGTCCCGGTACGGGGCGAAGTCCTGCGCGAAGATCTTCCCGAAGTTCAGCTCGGCGGAGCCGGCCGGCGGGCCGTAGTTGTTCGCCAGGTCGAAGTGCGTCACGCCGAGGTCGAACGCGCGGCGCAGGATGGCGCGCTGGGTGTCCAGCGGGCGGTCGTCGCCGAAGTTGTGCCAGAGGCCGAGCGAGACGGCGGGCAGCTTGAGCCCGCTGCGGCCGGTGCGCCGGTACTCCATGGAGTCGTAGCGGTCACCGGCGGCGAGGTACAAAGGGGAATCAGTCACATTCCTCTCCTATCACGGACTTGTGACAGGCCGGGTTGGGCCGCCGAGACGCCCGCGCAGTAGTGTGGCCGCTTCGGGACCCGCATGCGTCCGGCTGGGAAAGCCGCGCGTGCCGGATCGGTCCCAGGGACGTACCGAACCCGCACGATGCCATGAGGTGAGACCCAGTGAACCTGCGCGACCTGGTGTACAGGCTCTACGCACGCCGGGTGGAAGGCCGCCTCGATCACGACCAGGTGCCCAAGCACATCGGTGTGATCCTCGACGGCAACCGGCGCTGGGCCAAGGCCTCCGGCGGCACCACCGAGCAGGGCCACAAGGCGGGCGCGAGCAAGATCCAGGAGCTCCTCGGCTGGTGCGCCGAGACGGACGTCGAGGTCGTCACGCTCTGGATGCTCTCGACGGAGAACCTGGACCGCGCGGAGGCGGAGCTGACGCCGCTGCTCGGCATCATCGAGGGTGCGGTGCGCGATCTGGCCGCCGACGGCCGCTGGCGGGTGCACCACGTCGGGACGCTGGACGTGCTGCCCGCCCGTACCCAGTCCGTGCTGAAGGAGGCCGAGCAGGCCACGGTCGGCAACGAGGGGATACTCGTCAACGTCGCCGTGGGCTACGGCGGCCGCCAGGAGATCGCCGACGCCGTCCGCTCGCTCCTGCTGGAGCACGCGCGGAAGGGCACCTCCCTGGAGGAGGTCGCCGAACTCGTCGACGTCGAGCGCATCTCGGAGCACCTCTACACGCGCGGCCAGCCGGACCCGGACCTGGTGATCCGTACGAGTGGCGAGCAGCGGCTCTCGGGCTTCATGCTCTGGCAGAGCGCCCACTCGGAGTACTACTTCTGCGAAGTCTTCTGGCCCGCCTTCCGCAAGGTCGACTTCCTGCGCGCACTGCGCGACTACGCCGCCCGCCACCGGCGTTACGGGTCCTGACGCGGGGCCCCGCCCCCGCCCCGCGAGCCCCCACCACCCGCCCCGGGAAAGTTCCCGGTTCACGACGTGTCATATGCCATGGCATGGTCGCGCGCGTTCGAGGGAATACCCCTTCCAGGTCGACGTCCGGTCCACGGGCGCCGTATCTCAGTGAGCGGCAAGTCCGCTCGCCCGGGAGGCCCGTTGCACCAGGACGACCACGCGCTGCGTGTGGACGAAGCGGAGGGCCGGAGTTCGGCCCGCGCAGCGTGGCCGAGCCCGGTTCCACCGCTCGCGACGCCGTCGCACCCGACCTCAGCCGAGGGGGTACGTCCTTCCGTGGTGACCAGCACAAAGCGCCGCATGCCCGACAGGCGCACTTACGTTCTCGACACCAGCGTCCTGCTGGCCGACCCGAACGCCATGACCCGGTTCGACGAGCACGAGGTCGTGCTCCCGATCGTCGTGGTCACGGAGTTGGAGGCCAAGAGGCACCATCCGGAACTCGGCTACTTCGCCCGGCAGGCCCTGCGCCTGCTCGACGACTGCCGCGTGCGGTACGGACGCCTCGACGCCCCGATTCCCATGGGCGACCTGGGCGGAACGGTACGTGTCGAGCTCAACCACTCCGATCCCGGCGTGCTCCCGGCCGGCTATCGATTGGGGGACAACGACTCCAGGATCCTGGCGGTGGCACGCAACCTCCAGGCCGAGGGGTTCGACGTGACAGTCGTGTCGAAGGACCTGCCGCTGAGGATCAAGGCGTCCTCGGTCGGCCTGCTCGCGGAGGAGTACCGCGCCGAGCTCGCCATCACCGACTCCGGCTGGACCGGGATGGCGGAACTGTCCCTCTCGGCCGAACAGGTGGACCTGCTCTACACCGAGGAGACGGTGTACGAACCGGCCGCCGCCGACCTTCCCGTGCACACGGGCCTGGTCATCCAGTCCGACCGCGGCAAGGCGCTGGGCCGGGTCACCGCCGAGGGGATGATCAGACTCGTCCGGGGCGACCGGGAGGCGTTCGGCATCCACGGGCGCAGCGCCGAGCAGCGGATAGCGCTGGACCTGCTGCTCGACCCGGACGTCGGGATCGTCTCGATGGGCGGCCGGGCGGGCACCGGTAAGTCGGCGCTGGCACTGTGCGCGGGCCTGGAGGCCGTGCTGGAGCGCCGCCAGCACAAGAAGGTGATGGTCTTCCGGCCGCTGTACGCGGTCGGCGGCCAGGAGCTGGGCTACCTGCCGGGTTCCGAGTCGGAGAAGATGAGCCCCTGGGCGCAGGCGGTCTTCGACACGCTGTCGGCCGTGGCGGGCCGCGAGGTGATCGAGGAAGTGCTGGGGCGCGGCATGCTCGAAGTGCTGCCGCTCACCCACATCAGGGGCCGCTCGCTGCACGACGCGTTCGTGATCGTGGACGAGGCCCAGTCACTGGAACGGAACGTCCTGCTGACCGTTCTGTCCCGGATCGGGGCGAATTCACGTGTGGTGCTGACCCACGATGTCGCCCAGCGCGACAACCTGCGGGTCGGCCGGTACGACGGAGTGGTCGCCGTCGTCGAGAAGTTGAAGGGCCATCCGCTCTTCGCCCATGTCACCCTCACCCGCTCCGAGCGGTCGCAGATCGCGGCGCTGGTGACCGAAATGCTGGAGGACGTGCACCTTTGATCCTGTAAGAGGGAAAAGGCAGTTGGCGCCGTCCGGCAGAACGCAGGATCCTAGCCGGGCGGCGTCCTGCTGCGCTCAAGTTTCCGTAAAACTCCTGGCCCGAACGGCGTGTGAGCTTTCCCACGCAACGAAGAATTGCCTATGGGCGTCGCCTTCCGGCAGAGTCTTGCTTCCGTCAGGCCCCGCATACGGCACACCCGCATCTTCAGTGATGCAGCACCACACAACTCAACAGTCGTCGCCGTATGCCGCCCGAGTCACTACGCGGCGCTCCCGCAAAGGAGTTGCCCACCGGGTCCGCGCCTCCTTCGACCCAGCGTCGTGGAGGCCAGTGCCAGGGGCACGATTGCGTCCGCGAGGTCACCCGAGCGGGCACTGCTGGAAGGAAACCGTGTGAGCCGGATTTCGGTCCGGGGATTCGCCGTGGCTTCGGCTACCGCGGTCACCACTGTCGGCGCCGTTGTGGGCGTCGCCTCGGGCGACACTCAGCCCTCGAACGACAACTTCGAGGCGACCGCAGCCGACACGACGCTCCTCGCAGACATCCCTGCCGGCCAGCAGGCCCAGGTGCAGACCGCGTCCCTGACGCAGCAGGCCGACGCACAGGCCTACGCCGCCGACGCGAGCGCCAAGAAGTCCGCGGAGGAATCGGCCCGTCTCCAGGCCGCCAAGGACGCCAAGTCGAAGAAGGAAGCCGCCGAGGCGAAGGCAGAAGCGGAGGCCGAGGCGAAGGCCAAGGCCGAAGCCGAGGCCGAGGCCAAGGAGCGCGAGGAGAAGCAGGCCGCGGCCAGCCGCTCCGAGACGCGTGACGCCTCCAGCTTCGCCGCCAAGGGTTCGTACACCGTCGCCGAGGTCCAGGCCATGGCGCGGCAGATGGTTCCCGGCGACCAGTTCCAGTGCTTCAGCAACATCGTGAACCACGAGTCCACGTGGAACTACCAGGCGCAGAACCCGTCGTCCGGCGCCTACGGCCTCGTACAGGCGCTGCCCGGCTCCAAGATGTCGTCCGCCGGCGCCGACTGGCAGACCAACCCGGCCACGCAGATCAAGTGGGGCCTCAACTACATGGACGAGCGCTACGGCAGCCCCTGCGGCGCGTGGTCGTTCTGGCAGGCCAACCACTGGTACTAGATCCCAGCGGTCGCTCAACTTCGCGGAGCCCCTCACCGTCCTTCGGTGAGGGGCTCCGCGCGTGTACCGTCGGGGACGGGTGTGTCTCCCCGGGGGGAGCGACAGGTGACGGGGAGAAGAGAGAACGACATGGCAACACAGCCGCAGCCGGGATGGCTCAGTCGTACGGGCGCGAAACTCACCCGGATGGGCGAGCTGCTGAACGAGCGCCGCGCCGCGGCCGAGGCCGAGGACGCCGACGGGCCCGGCCCGCGGGGCGCGGCGTACGGACCGGGCGCGGCCGACGGCGGCCTCGACCACGTTCCCGCGCCGCCCTCGTACGCCCCCGCCGTCGCCGCGAGACCCGAGCCCGTCGACGCCGTCCCGTGGGGGATGCGCGTCGCGGCCGAGGCCGGCTGGCGGCTCCTCGTGCTGGCCGGCACGCTCTGGGTGCTGATGAAGGTCATCAGCGCCGTACAGCTGGTGGTCCTGGCCTTCGTCGCGGCGCTGCTCGTCACCGCGATGCTCCAGCCCACCGTCGCCCGTCTGCGGCGGGTCGGGCTGCCGCGCGGGCTCGCCACCGCCGTGACCGCGATCCTCGGCTTCGTCATCATGGGCCTGGTCGGCTGGTTCGTGGTCTGGCAGGTCATGGAGAACATCGACAACCTCTCCGAGCGCATCAAGGACGGCATCGAGGAGACCAAGCGCTGGCTCCTCAACAGCCCGTTCCATGTCACCGAGGACCAGATCAACGACATCGCGAAGAACCTGAGCGACGCGGTGGGCACCAACACCGAGGAGATCACCTCGGCGGGCCTCCAGGGCGTCACGGTGATGGTGGAGGTCCTCACGGGGATACTGCTCGCGATGTTCTCGACGCTCTTCCTGCTGTACGACGGGAAGCGCATCTGGCAGTGGACGCTGCGGCTGGTGCCCGCTCAGGCCCGGCCCGGCGTCGCGGGCGCGGGCCCGCGCGCCTGGCGCACGCTCACGGCGTACGTGCGGGGGACGGTGATAGTCGCGCTCATCGACGCGATATTCATCGGCCTGGGAATCTGGTTCCTCGACGTGCCGATGGCCGTGCCGCTCGCCGTCTTCATCTTCCTGTTCGCGTTCATCCCGCTGGTCGGCGCGGTCATGTCGGGCGCGCTCGCGGTGGTGGTGGCGCTGGTGACCGAGGGCGTGTTCACGGCGCTGATGGTGCTCGTCGTCGTACTCGCCGTGCAGCAGATCGAGGGCCATGTGCTCCAGCCGTTCATCCTCGGCCGCGCGGTACGGGTGCACCCGCTGGCCGTCGTCCTCGCGGTGGCGGCCGGCGGCCTGGTCGCCGGAATCGGCGGCGCGGTGGTGGCGGTGCCGCTGGTGGCGGTGACCAACACGGTGGTCGGCTACCTGCGGGCGTACAGCATGGAGACGGCGCTGCGCGCGGCCGAGGAGCCCGGCCCGGTGCCGCAGCCCGCGCCGGTGCGGGGCGAGACCGCCGCGGTGCAGGAGTGATCTCCGAGCCGGAGATGGTCGGGGACCACGCGCCCTGGCCGGCGTCCGAGACCGCGACGAGCGAGGACCGGCCCCGTGCGCCGCGGGGCCGCAGGCCGTGGCTGTGGGCCGTGGGCGGCGCGCTGACGGCCTCGGCGGTGTGGGCGGGCGGGCTGTACGCGTTCGGGCCGGCCGCCGGTGTCGACACGCGGGGCTACCGGGTGGCCGAGGGCCTGTGCGCGAAGGTGAAGCTGAGCGCCCTGTCGGCGGAGTTCGGGAAGCGGCTGTCCGACCAGGACGAGATCCTCGACGAGCACGGCGCCCTGGACAAGATCGCGTGCGGTTACCACTTCGACTCGCGGGGGAAGCGGGCCGAGGGGCTCTCGGTGCAGTACAGCGTCGACGTCGTGCTGGAGACGCACAAGAAGACCGACCCGGAGCCCGAGTTCGAGGCGCTGGTCAACCAGCCGGGCTGGTTCGACGGGCTGCCGTCCCGGCCGCAGGAGGTCCCCGCGCTCGGTGAGAAGGCGTTCCTGACCGGGACCGGCGACGACGAGGAACCGCTTCTGCGGGTGCTGGACGGGGGAGCGGTGTTCTCCCTGGAGGTCGGCGCCTCGGTCGGCTACGACGAGGACTACCTCGAGAACCAGCCGGCCGACGCGGGGGATCCCACGCCCGACCTGTCGGCGGTGCAGCCGCTCATGGTGGAGGACATGCGGGACCTCATGGCCGTGTTCAAGGGCGAGTCCTGACGCACGCGAAAGGGCCCCGCGGACGTGATGTCCGCGGGGCCCTTCGTCTGCGTACCGCTGACTACTCGGCCATGAGGGCTTCGGAGTCGATCGTCACGCCGACGGCCTGGATGACCGCGGCGATCTTGACCGCTTCCTGGATGGTCTCGCGCTCGACGCCGGCCTTGCGCAGCACCTGCTCGTGCGAGTCGAGGCACTGGCCGCAGCCGTTGATCGCGGAGACCGCGAGCGACCACAGCTCGAAGTCGACCTTCTCGACGCCCGGGTTGCCGATGACGTTCATCCGCAGACCGGCGCGCAGCGTCCCGTACTCCGGGTCGGAGAGCAGGTGGCGCGTGCGGTAGAAGACGTTGTTCATCGCCATGATCGCGGCGGCGGACTTGGCGGCGGTGTACGCCTCGGGCTTGAGGTTGGCCTTCGCCTCCGGCTCCAGCTCGCGCAGCACCTTCGGCGAGCGCGAGGCGATCGCGCAGGCGAGGACGGTGCCCCACAGCTGCTGCTGCGGGAGGTCGCTGTTGCCGATGACCGAGCCGAGGTTCAGGCGCAGGTCCTTGGCGTAGTCCGGTACGGCGGACTTCAGTTCGTCGAGTGCCATGTCAGTCACTCACCCGACAGCAGGGCGACGGGGTCGAGGGTGTTCTCGCCCTTGGTCCAGTTGCACGGGCACAGCTCGTCGGTCTGGAGCGCGTCGAGGACCCGGAGGACCTCCTTGGGGTTACGGCCCACGGAACCGGCGGTCACCATCGTGAACTGGATCTCGTTGTTCGGGTCGACGATGAAGACGGCGCGCTGGGCGAAGCCGTCCTCGCCCTCGATGCCGAGGTCACGCATGAGCTCGTGCTTCGAGTCGGCCAGCATCGGGAACGGCAGGTCGGTCAGGTCCGGGTGGTCCTTGCGCCAGGCGTGGTGCACGAACTCGGAGTCACCGGAGAAGCCGAGGATCTGCGCGTCACGGTCGGCGAACTCGTCGTTCAGCTTGCCGAAGGCGGCGATTTCGGTGGGGCAGACGAAGGTGAAGTCCTTGGGCCACGCGAAGACGACGCGCCACTTGCCCTCGTAGGACTTGTGGTTGATCTGCTCGAACTCCTTGCCGGACTCCAGGGAGACACAGGCGGTGAGGTCGTACGTGGGGAACTGGTCACCAACAGTGAGCACGCGCGCTCCTTGCAGAGAGGGAAATCCCCTTTGGGGAGATTCCGCGGGGTTGGACGGAGCCCCACAGTGACACAGGAAGCATTGATCGCAGAAATAGCTAGACTGGCTTGATCCGATCGGAGGTGGTTATCAGTGACCGGTAGTAATGGGAACGGCGTCGTCGCCGTGGGCGGTGCCAGGGCCAAGCAGCCCAGCCTGTCGCAGCTGCGCGCGTTCGCGGCCGTCGCGGAGTATCTGCACTTCAGGGACGCGGCCGCCGCGATCGGCATGAGCCAGCCGGCCCTGTCGGGGGCGGTCTCGGCGCTGGAGGACGCGCTGGGCGTGCAGCTCGTCGAGCGTACGACGCGCAAGGTGCTGCTGTCTCCGGCGGGGGAGCGGCTCGCGGTGCGGGCGCGGGCCGTGCTGGACGCCGTGGGCGAGCTGCTGGAGGAGGCCGAGGCGGTACGGGCGCCCTTCACGGGGGTGCTCAGGCTCGGGGTGATCCCGACGGTGGCGCCGTACCTGCTGCCGACCGTGCTCACGCTCGTGCACGAGCGGTATCCGGATCTTGACCTCCAGGTCCACGAGGAGCAGACGTCGTCGCTGCTGGAGGGCCTGGCGGCGGGACGGCTCGACCTGCTGCTGCTCGCGGTGCCGCTGGGGGTGCCGGGGGTGGCCGAACTGCCCCTGTTCGACGAGGACTTCGTGCTGGTGACGCCCCGGGACCACTGGCTCGGCGGGCGGGAGGACATTCCCCGCGAAGCGCTCAGGGAACTGCGCCTGCTGCTGCTCGACGAGGGGCACTGCCTGCGGGACCAGGCGCTCGACATCTGCCGGGAGGCCGGCCGCACCGAGGGCGCGCCCGTGACGACGACGGCGGCGGGTCTGTCGACGCTGGTGCAGCTCGTGGCGGGCGGGCTCGGCGTGACGCTGCTGCCGCGCACGGCGGTGAAGGTGGAGACGGAACGCAACGACCGGCTGGTGACGGGGTACTTCGCCGACCCGGCGCCGTCGCGGCGGGTGGCGCTGGCGATGCGGACCGGGGCGGCGCGGCAGAGCGAGTTCGAGGCGTTCGCGCAGGCGCTGAAGGAGGCGATGCGGCGACTGCCGGTGCGGGTGGTGGCGGGCACGGGGTGAGGGGCGCCGGGCCTGCGGCCCGGTGCACTCCCCGCGGGCCCGCCCTACGCCGGCGGGGGCTGCGGGCCGGGCTCGCTTCCGGCGTCCGGTGACTTCAGGGGGCGCCCCCGCCGGGGGATCGGGCCGGCGGTGCCGGGCAGGCGCCCGCTCTCCGAGAGCGCCCGGCGCAGCAGGAACTCGATCTGCGCGTTCGCGCTGCGCAGCTCGTCCGACGCCCACCGGGCCAGCGCGTCGTACACAGCCGGATCGAGCCGCAGCAGCACCTGCTTGCGCTGCTGCTGCGGCCGCTTCCGCTGCGGGGCCTCGTCCGTCACTGGTAGAGCGTGCCGGTGTTCAGGACGGGCTGGGCGGCCCGGTCGCCGCACAGCACCACCATGAGGTTGCTCACCATGGCCGCCCGGCGCTCGGAGTCCATTTCCACGATGTCGTGCTCGGTGATCCGGTTGAGCGCCATCTCGACCATGCCCACCGCGCCCTCGACGATCAGCTTGCGTGCCGCGACGACGGCCCCCGCCTGCTGGCGCTGGAGCATGGCCGAGGCGATCTCGGGCGCGTACGCCAGGTGCGTGAAGCGGGACTCGATGATGTGCACCCCGGCCGCCTCGACCCTGGCGTGCAGCTCGACCGCCAGCTTCTCGGTGATCTCCTCGGCGTTGCCGCGCAGGGACAGGCCGTCCTCGTCGTGGGCGTCGTACGGGTACTCGATCGCGATGTGGCGCACGGCGGCTTCCGTCTGGGTGGCGACGAACTCCAGGAAGTCGTCGACCTCGAACGTCGCCTGCGCGGTGTCCTCCACCTTCCAGACCACGACCGCCGCCAGCTCGATCGGGTTGCCGTAGGCGTCGTTGACCTTCAGGACGGCGGTCTCGTGGTTCCTGATCCTGGTCGAGATCTTCGAGCGCGTGGTCAGCGGATTCACCCAGCGCAGCCCGTCGGTGCGGATCGTGCCGCGGTAGCGCCCGAAGAGCTGGACGACCCGGGCCTCGCCCGGCGCCACCATGTTGAGGCCGCACATCGCGAAGAAGGCGGCGAAGGCGAGCAGGACGCCGGCGACGACGAGTGCGACCTTGAGGCCGGTCGACGCCATGGTGGCGCCGGCGGCCACCAGGCCCGCTCCTCCGAGCAGGCCCAGGAGCCCCAGCAGCAGCGCGAGGCCGCCGCCGATGCTGTGCGCCGCCCGCTCGCGCACCCGTGGGGCGGGCATCTCGGGCAGGTCGGCGGGTGTGGACGTGCTGGTCATGGACATGTGGATCCCCCGGTTCCGTACGGCGTGACGCCGGCTCGGCTGCTTAGCAAAGTGATATCACTTTTTCCGGGACCGTAAACCCGTACGGGCGGGTTGGCAACCCTCCGGCCCTCTCATGAGTCGGTTCCAGTGAGACGGGTGCTGATTGTCACGTACGGAAAAGACCGGATCAGCCGTCCTTTGTCCGTAGGTGCGGTGTTAGCTTTCTGAGCTGACATCCGGGGGCTCGATGAGCGGAGTTACGGAGTAATGGGCAGAGCGGAAGCGCGAAAGGACCGGAAGCGCGGCGCGCGCCGGGCGAAGAAGGCGGGAGGCATACGCCGCTTCTTCACGTGGAAGAAGGTGCTGGGCACCTTCTTCGGCCTCTGCCTGCTCATGATGGGCGTCTTCGTCGCGCTGTACGTCTGGGTGCCGGTTCCGGCGGCCAACGCCGAGGCCAAGCTCCAGAGCAACGTCTACAAGTACAGCAACGGCGACATCATGGCCCGCTCGGGCAAGCTCAACCGCGAGATCGTCCCGCTCGCCAAGATCCCCAAGGACGTCCAGACGGCCTTCGTCGCCGCCGAGAACCAGAACTTCTACAAGGACTCCGGCGTCGACTTCAAGGGCACCGCCCGCGGTCTGCTCAACACCGTCACGGGCAAGGGCAAGCAGGGCGGCTCGACGATCACGCAGCAGTACGTCAAGAACTACTACCTGACCCAGGAGCAGACGGTCAGCCGCAAGCTGCGGGAGCTGGTCATCTCCATCAAGGTGGACCGCAAGCAGACCAAGCCGCAGATCCTGGCCGGATACCTCAACACCAGCTACTTCGGACGCGGGGCGTACGGCATCCAGGCGGCGGCCCAGGCGTACTACGGCGACGACGCCGAGGAGCTGTCCGTCTCGCAGGGTGCCTACCTCGCGGCGCTCCTCCAGGCCCCCAGCCAGTACGACTGGGCGGCGGCGAGCCCCACCAGCAGGAAGCTGGTCAAGGAGCGCTGGAACTACGTGCTCGACAACATGGTCGAGATGAACGAGCTCGACCCGGCCGCGCGCGCCCGCCAGAAGTTCGACATACCGCAGAACCCGAAGGGCGCCGCCGGCATGGAGGGCCAGACCGGCTACATCGTCACGGCCGCCAAGGCGGAGCTGAAGAAGCAGGGCGTCACGGAGGCCGAGTTCGACGCGGGCGGCTGGACGATCACGCTGAACATCGACAAGAAGCGCCAGCAGGCGCTGGAGAAGGCGGTCGACCGCCAGCTGGAGTCCAAGCTCGACCGCGAGAAGAGCAAGATCGACGCCACGCTCCAGGCCGGCGCGACCTCGGTGGACCCGAAGACCGGCAAGATCGTCGCGATGTACGGAGGCCAGAGCGCCACCAAGCACTGGATATCCAACGCCCAGCGCTCCGACTACCAGCCGGCCTCGACCTTCAAACCCGTCGTCCTCGCCGCCGCACTGGAGAGCAACTCCAAGAACCAGGACGGCATCCCGATCACGCCCAGCACCATGTACGACGGCACCAGCAAGCGCCCCGTCAAGGGCAGCGCCACCCCCTTCGCCCCGCAGAACGACCTGGGCAAGAGCTACGGACCCATCACGGTCCAGCAGGCCATGAACAGCTCGGTCAACTCCGTCTTCGCGCAGATGCTCGTCGACGTCGGCGCGCCGCGCGTCAAGGAGACCGCCCTCGACATGGGCATGGAGGACAAGGGCGGCTTCGACGAGCGTCCCGCCATGTCCCTCGGCGTGATGGGCGCCAGTACGACCGACATGGCGAGCGTCTACGCCACGCTCGACAACCACGGCAAGAAGATCACGCCGACCATCGTGAAGTCCGCCGAGCACAAGGACCGCGAGGGCGGCCGGGTCGACCTGCCCGAGCCGACGGCCGAGCAGGTCATCGACCGCTCGACGGCGGACAGCGTGACCAAGGTGCTCACCGGAGTGGTGAAGAGCGGTACGGGCGTACGGGCGAACCACCCCAACTACAACGCGGCGGGCAAGACCGGTACGTCGGAGAAGAACCGCTCCGCCTGGTTCGTCGGCTACACCCCCGAACTCGCCACCGCCGTCGCCATCTTCGGCGAGTCCCCGGACGGCGGGCGGCAGGTGTCCCTCACCGGTACGGCCAACGCCGGCCGTGCCAGCGGCGGCGGCTTCCCCGCCATGATCTGGTCGGACTACACCCTGGGCGCCCTCGGCGGCGGCTCGGACGCCGACTTCGACCTGGAGATCGACCCGGACGACGCCTACGTGCCCCCGCCGACCGACAGCCCGGACCCGACCTCCACGCCGAGCAAGACCCCGACCACGCCGAGCGGGACCCCGTCCACGCCGAGCAGCACCCCATCGACGCCGTCGTCCAGCCCGCCGCCGACGACGACACCGCCCGCCACGCCCTCGACGTCACCGCCGCCCATCACGATCGGCCCGCCGGACCCCGGCGGTGACTCCGGCGGCTCCGACGGCGGAGCGGACGGCGGTTCCGGCGGAGGGGACGACGGCGGATCCGACGGCGGAGCGGACGAAGGCGCGGACGGCGGCGCGGAGGACGGCTTCCTGCCCCGCCCCTGACCGACGGGACACAACTGCGGCGGGCACCCACAAGGTGCCCGCCGCAGTCGTACGCGCTGCCGCAGTCGTACGCGTACAGCGGCTACGGGCGCGTGGCCAGCTCGAACCAGACGACCTTGCCGGACGACAGGCGTGTGGCGCCCCACCGTCTCGCCAGCCGGTTCACCAGGAACAGGCCGCGCCCGCCCTCGTCCGTGTCCCGCGCCCGCCGCTGCCTCGGCAACTGCGGCGCGTCGTCGCCGACCTCGCAGCGCAGCACGTCCGTACGCAGCAACCGCAGCGTGACCGGCCGCTCGGCGTACCGCACGGCGTTCGTGACGACCTCGCTGACCAGCAGTTCCACCGAGTCGCTCAGCTCCTCCAGGTCCCAGCGCGCCAGCGCGCGCCGCGCCAGCCTGCGGGCCCGTCCGGGCGCCTGCTCCTCCGGCTCGAGGAACCAGTACGCGACATCGCTCGGCGCGATCCCGTCGAAGCGGGCGGCGAGCAGCGCGATGTCGTCGTCCCGGTCACCGGGTCCGAGCATGTCGAGCACGTCGTCGCACAGGGCTTCGAGGGGCGGGGAGTGGTCGGGTCCCGTCAACTGCGCGGTGTCGGCGAGCCGCTCCCGCAACTGCTCGATGCCCGTCCACACGTCCCGCAGCCGCGACTCGACGAGCCCGTCGGTGTAGAGCAGCAGTGTGGCCCCCGCCGGCGCGTCGAGCTCGACGGCCTCGAAGTCCACCCCGCCGACGCCGATGGGGGCGCCCGGCGGCACCCGAAGCACCTCGGCGCGACCGCCCAGGTGCAGCAGGATGGGCGGCGGATGCCCCGCGTTGGCGATGGTGATGCGGTGCGAGACCGGGTCGTACACGGCGTACAGGCAGGTCGCCATGCGGTCCTGGCCCAGCCGCTGCGCCTGCTCGTCGAGGTGGTGCAGCACCTCCTGCGGCGGCAGGTCGAGACCGGCGAGGGTCTGTGCCGTCGTCCGCAGCTGGCCCATGATCGCGGCCGATGTCATGGAGTGGCCCATGACGTCCCCGACGACCAGCGCGACGCGACTGCCCGGCAGCGGGATCGCGTCGTACCAGTCGCCGCCGACCCGGGCCGTCTCGGCGGCCGGCAGGTAGCGGGAGGCCAGCTTGACGCCGGTCGGCTGGGGGAGCGAGTCGGGCAGCATGGTGCGCTGGAGCTCGTCGGCGATGTACGCCTCGCGCCCGTACAGCACGGCCTTGTCGATGCCGAGTGCCGTGTGCGTGGCCAGCTGGGCGGCGACCAGCAGGTCGTTCGCCTCGAACGCGGGCCGCTCCGGCCTGCGCAGGAACACGGCCGCGCCGATCACGCGGCGCCGGCCCCGCAGCGGCGCGAGGATCGCGCGGCGCCCGCCCGGCAGGCTCATGGCCTCGCCGAGCAGCTCGGCGAGCGCCGCCCGCGCCGACGAGGTGTCGCCGAACACCGGACGTACGCCCCTGAGCACCTCGGCCAGGGCGCCGCCGCTGCGCACCTCGCACAGCTGCGGCGCGGGCATCGGCTCGGCCTGGAGGTCGATCTCCTCGGCCCCGTCGTCCGCTAAACGCAGCCGGTCGGTGCGGCGCAGCCGCAGCATGAACGGCACGGCGGGGCGCTCGTCGCCGACCGGCAGCGGGTCGCGCAGATAGACCAGGATCGCGTCCGTGAACGTCGGCACGGACGCCCGGCACAGGCCGAGCACGATCTCGTCCAGGTCGATGCCGCGTGCGATCCGCCGCGTGGCCGCGCCGACGAACCGCAGCCGGTCGCCCTCGCTCCTGGCCGCCGCGGCAGGCTCCGGGGTCCCGTCGCCCGCGGCCGGCTGGGGAGCGGGCGCCGGACTCGGCACCGCGGGCGGCGCCTCCTCCTGCCGCGGCCGGGTGCGCTCGTGCGGCCGGGCGACCAGGGGCTGCCGGCCTTCGTGCGAGGTGGACTGGTGCTCCGTCACGCGTGGGGTTCCGTCCGTCCGGGGAGCTTGTGCGATGCAATCGCTTTGTGTGGCGATATACCCGCTCTGCGGGCGGCCTCGACAGGACGGCGGACCCCGAACCCGGCAGATTCGCGTTCCGGCACGGGTCCACCCCCCTGTGGTGACTTACGGTCAGGTCCTGCGCCGGGCCCGCCAGTTGTGGACGGGACCAGTGCGCTCAGTGCGCTCAGTGTTGCGGAAGGCGATCCTACGTTTGACCCATGGGGGCGTTTCAAGGGTCTCACGGAGCCGTGTGAACGGGAGTGCGGTCCCAGTCATCCGGCAGGCGGGGAACGGCCCAGCGCGGATCGGGCCGCCAGTTCTCCCAGCCGTCGCGAAACGGCGTGCCCCACGCTCCGATCAGGCGGACCGCGGCGCGCCCGGCGTCCCGTACCCGCGCGGCCTGTTCGCCGCTCAGCAGTCCCACCCGGCGGGCCTGCTCGAACTCGTCCTCGTCGAGCCAGCACCAGGCGCGGTCCGGGTTCACGCAGATGTCCAGGAAGTGGTCCTCGGAGTCCACGCCGCCCGACCAGCGGGTGTGCGGCTCCTCCAGGTTCACGTACCAGTTCTTGAAGCGCCAGCCCGGCTCCCAGAACAGCCACACCGACCACGGGTCGCCCGGTCGCGCCAGCTTCAGCACGCCGGTGCCCCACCACCGTGAGGTCGTGGTGGTCCGCGGCGCCGTGTACCGGGTCGCCAGCGGCTCCTCGTGCACCGGTGTGCCGTCCGCCAGCACCGGCCGGACGCACTGGGTGCCCGGCGCCATCCACACCGCCAGCAGTTCGTCGGTGTCCCGGACGACCGTGACGGGCCGGCAGATGTGGATCCGGCCCGAGCCGTTGCCGCGATAGCGCCAGAGGATGTGGTCCCCCGGCGCCCACCGCGCCCTGCCCGCACCGCCCGCCGTATCTGTCATGAGCAGATCTTAGGAGTACGTTCCGCCGGTTGCCGCGACCGAGGTCACGGGTGCGTCATACGCAGCACGTCCAGGGCCTCGTCGAGCTGTACCAGCGTCAGGTCGCCCCGCTCGACGTACCCGGACTCCAGCACGACCTCGCGGATCGTCCTGCGCTCGGCGAGGGACTTCTTGACGACCTTCGCCGCCTCCTCGTAGCCGATGTACTTGTTGAGCGGAGTGACCACGGACGGTGAGGACTCGGCGTACTCGCGGGCGCGTTCGGCGTTGGCGGTGATGCCGTCGACCGTACGGTCGGCCAGCAGCCGGGTCGCGTTGGCGAGCAGCCGCACCGACTCCAGCAGGTTCTTGGCCATCACCGGGAGCATGACGTTCAGCTCGAAGTTGCCCGCGGCGCCCGCCACCGCGACGGTCGCGTCGTTGCCCGTCACCTGCGCCGCGACCATCAGCACGGCCTCGGGAACGACCGGATTCACCTTGCCGGGCATGATCGAGGAGCCCGGCTGGAGGTCGGGAAGGCTGATCTCGGCCAATCCGGTGCGCGGTCCGGACGCCATCCAGCGCAGGTCGTTGGAGATCTTGGTGAGCGAGACGGCGATCGTACGGAGCTGGCCCGACGTCTCGACGAGTCCGTCCCGCGCGCCCTGCGCCTCGAAGTGGTCCCGGGCCTCGGTGAGCGGCAGCCCCGTGGCGCGGGCCACTTCCGCGATGACGGCGGCCGAGAAGCCGGGCGGGGTGTTGATGCCGGTGCCCACCGCCGTGCCGCCGAGCGGGAGTTCCGCGAGCCGGGGGAGCGAGGCCCGCAGGCGTTCCACGCCGTACCGGACGGCCGCCGCGTAACCGCCGAACTCCTGGCCGAGGGTGACCGGGGTGGCGTCCATCAGGTGCGTACGGCCGGACTTCACGACGTCCGCGAACTCCGCCGCCTTGCGCTCGAGCGAGGCCGCCAGGTGGTCGAGGGCGGGGATCAGATTGCCGGTGACGGCGGCGGTCGCCGCGATGTGGATGGACGACGGGAACACGTCGTTGGACGACTGGGACGCGTTGACATGGTCGTTGGGGTGGACCGGGCTGCCGAGGCGCTCGGTGGCGAGCGTGGCGACGACCTCGTTCATGTTCATGTTGGAGGACGTGCCGGAACCCGTCTGGAACACGTCCACCGGGAAGTGCTCGTCCCACAGCCCCCGCGCGACCTCGCCGGCCGCCTCGGCGACCGCCCGCGCGATGTCCGCGTCGAGCACCCCGAGCTCCGCGTTGACCACGGCGGCGGCGGCCTTGATGCGGGCCAGGGCCTCGATGTGGGCGCGCTCCAGGCGCTGGCCGGAGATGGGGAAATTCTGCACGGCCCGCTGGGTCTGGGCACGCCATTTGGCGTGCGCCGGCACCCGTACCTCGCCCATCGAGTCGTGCTCGACCCGGTACTCGCCCTGCTGGTCGTCGCTCGTCATGCTCACGTACCTCCTGGAAAAGTTGAGCACTTGTCTTGTTCTGCGTATTCCCAAGTCGCCTACCGGCCAGTAAATACCGGGGGTAACAACAAACCGGGGAGGCGCAATGCAGCGCACACGGCTCAGACTTCGCTCTGCGGTCGCGGCCGCCGCCGCACTCGCGGCGGCCATGGGGGGCGGCCTGGTGGCCACGGCCCCCGCCACCGCCGCCGACAGGACCGCGTCGGCTTCCACACCGCTTCCGGCCGAACTGGAGGCCGTACGGGCCGCCGAGGCCGTGAAGCTGTACGGCAGCGCGGCCGAGCGGCCGATGGACCAGCGCAAGACCGGGCTGATCTCGCTCGGTGACAGCGAGATCTCCGGCGAGGGCGTGGGCACGTACGAACCCGGCACCAACGGGCCCGACAACTGGTGCCACCGCTCGCCCGACGCGGCGATCCACCGCACCGGCATCCCGGCCGACGTGACGTACAACGTCTCCTGCTCGGGCGCGTACAGCGGAAACATCCGGATCGGGGGCAGCAAGCAGTACGCCGACGAACTGGTCCAGAGCGACAACCTGGCCGTGAAGGCCCGCAACACCCGCATCAAGATGGTCCTGCTGGTCGCCGGCGCCAACGACGACCTCCAGTTCGGACCGGTGATGACGGACTGCGTCACGCGCTGGCTGACGATCCAGGGCACCTGCGAGCCGAAGTACGCGCCCGGCTGGCAGGCACGTGTCGACGCGCTCGTCCCCAAGGTCGAGCAGACCGTCCGCGACCTGCGGACGGTGATGCGCGACGCCGGGTACGCCGACGGCGACTACAAGATGGTCGTGATGGGCTACCCGAGCCCCATCGGCCCCGACTTCAAGGACAACCCGAACTTCCCCGGCAAGATTCCGGGCGGCTGCGTCGGGTACGACTCCGACGCGGCCTGGGGCCGCGACACCGCGGTCTCCACGTTCGAACGCGGGATGCGCAGGGCGGCGGCGAACACGGGGTCCGTCTACCTCGACAACTCCCGCCTCTTCCACGGCCACGAGGTCTGCATGGAGGACCCCTGGGCGCGCGGCCTCTACATCGACCTCTCCAAGCCCGGCCTGCCGGACTCGAACTCGGTCCGCCAGTCCTTCCACCCCAACATCCGGGGACACGCGGCGTTCGCCTCGTGCCTCACCCAGCTCTACGGAACGGCGCTGCGGGAGGCGAGCTGCGCGGACCCTGCCAGTACCGGAAAGCCGGTGCTGTTCGCCGGGGCGTGGGACGACGTGTTCAAGCCGCTGCGGAACGCGGCGACCGGGACGTGCGCCGACGTGCCCGGTTCGACGACGCGCAACGGCACGGCGGTCGGCGGCTGGGACTGCCACGGCGGCCGCAACCAGGGCTGGTGGTACGACACCGCGCAGAAGTCGGTCCGTACGGAACTGACGCACGACCGGTGCCTGGACGTGCCGGGCGCCAAGTACCAGGCGGGAGCGGGGCTTGTCCTGTGGAACTGCTCGGGCGCGGCGAACCAGCAGTTCGTACGTGACGGTTCCACCCTCCGCCCGGCGGCGTCGACGGGCCTGTGCGTGACGCTGGCGGCGGCCAAGGACCCGCTGCGGCTCCAGCCCTGCACGGGGGCGGCTAACCAGCGCTTCGCGTAGCGGGGACACACGGCACGGCGGTGCGGGCCCCTGCCCGGGGCCCGCACCGCGCCGTGCGCGGGACGACCGACGGGAGCGCCCCCGCCCGCGGGATCGCGGACGGGGGCGGACGGCGCTGCGCCGGGAAGGGGTCAGGCCAGACCGGGGCCCCGGACCGGGATGGAGGTGAACGTCGGGGCAGGGGCGGGCTCGGTGAAGAAGTCGTTGCCCTTGTCGTCGACGACGATGAACGCCGGGAAGTCCTCGACCTCGATCTTCCAGACCGCCTCCATGCCGAGCTCCTCGTACTCGACGACCTCGACCTTCTTGATGCAGTCCTGCGCGAGCCGGGCCGCCGGGCCGCCGATCGAGCCCAGGTAGAAGCCGCCGTGCGTACCGCACGCGTCGGTCACCTGCTTCGAGCGGTTGCCCTTGGCCAGCATGACCCTGGACCCGCCGGCCGCCTGGAACTGCTCGACGTACGAGTCCATGCGGCCGGCCGTCGTCGGGCCGAAGGAACCGGACGCGTACCCCTCGGGGGTCTTCGCCGGACCGGCGTAGTACACCGGGTGGTCCTTCAGGTACTGCGGCATCTCCTCGCCCGCGTCCAGCCGCTCCTTGATCTTCGCGTGCGCGATGTCACGGGCGACGACGAGCGGGCCGGTGAGGGACAGGCGGGTCTTGACGGGGTACTTGGTGAGCTCCGCGAGGACCTCGTCCATCGGCCGGTTCAGGTCGATCTCGACGACGTCGCCCTCCTCCGAGAGCTGCTCGTCCGTGGTGTCCGGCAGGAAGCGCGCCGGGTCCTTCTCCAGCTGCTCCAGGAAGACGCCCTCGGCGGTGATCTTCGCGACGGCCTGGCGGTCCGCCGAGCAGGACACGGCGATCGCGACGGGCAGCGACGCCCCGTGCCGGGGCAGGCGCACCACGCGCACGTCGTGGCAGAAGTACTTGCCGCCGAACTGCGCGCCGATGCCGATCCGCTGCGTCAGCTCGAAGACCTTCTCCTCCAGCTCCTTGTCGCGGAAGCCGTGGCCGGTCGGCGAGCCTTCGGCGGGCAGCTCGTCCAGGTAGTGCGCGGAGGCGTACTTCGCCGTCTTGAGAGCGAACTCGGCGCTCGTGCCGCCGACGACGATCGCCAGGTGGTACGGCGGGCACGCGGCCGTGCCGAGCGAGCGGATCTTCTCCTCCAGGAACTTCATCATGGAGGCCTCGTTGAGGACGGCCTTCGTCTCCTGGTAGAGGAAGGACTTGTTGGCGGAACCGCCGCCCTTCGCCATGAAGAGGAACTTGTACGCGCCGCCGTCGGTCGCGTACAGCTCGATCTGCGCGGGCAGGTTCGAGCCGGTGTTCTTCTCCTCCCACATGGTCAGCGGGGCCATCTGCGAGTACCGCAGGTTGAGCTTGGTGTAGGCGTCGAAGATGCCGTGCGACAGGGCCTCCTCGTCACCGCCCTCCGTGAGGACGTTCTGGCCGCGCTTGCCCATGACGATCGCGGTGCCGGTGTCCTGGCACATCGGCAGGACGCCCGCGGCGGCGATGTTCGCGTTCTTGAGCAGGTCGAGGGCCACGAACTTGTCGTTGCTCGACGCCTCCGGGTCGTCGATGATCCGGCGCAGCTGGGCCAGGTGCGCGGGCCGCAGGTAGTGCGAGATGTCGTGCATCGCCTCGGCGGCCAGGGTGCGCAGCGCCTCGGGGTCGACCTTGAGGAACGTACGGCCGTCGGCCTCGAAGGTGGAGACACCCTCGGCGGTCACCAGGCGATACGGCGTGGTGTCCTCTCCCAGGGGGAGCAGATCGGAGTACGCAAACTCTGGCATTTCGGCCATTCCTCAACTCGGCAGACGGCAACTGGCCTCCATTGGCGCAGCCCGTCCACCAGCGTAAGACGCCCGCCGTGCGACAGGTCTGTGAGGTAAGGCTCAGTTGGCGGCCGCGCGCACTAGTCGCGATCTATCGCGTCTGGGTAGGCTGGGGCGGTGGACCTCGACAAGAGCCAATCAGCGGCCTCCGGCCCCGGCCGGCCCCAGCAGCCGACCGCCCCGGCGGTGCCCGCCGAGCCCGCCCTGCGCGCCTCGGACGCGGACCGTGACCGGATCGCGGACATCCTGCGCGACGCCGTGGCCGAGGGCAGGCTGACCGCGGAGGAGCACGCCGACCGCGTCGAAGCGGTCTACCGCGCCAAGACGGTCGCCGAACTGGAGCCGCTGGTACAGGACTTGCCCGCACCCGGCGGCGGCGCCCGGCCCGCCCCCGCCTCGGCGGCGTACGACCCGGTCGAGTCGGCCCTGCCGGTCGTGGCCGAGAACCTGGTCGCCGTCTTCAGCAGCTCGACGCGCAAGGGCCGGTGGCGGATCGGCCGCAGGACGAACGCCTTCGCCCTCTTCGGCAACGTGGAGATCGACCTGACGGAGGCGCTTTTCGGCCAGCGGCTGACCGTGATCAACGCGACCTCCGTCTTCGGCAACGTCGAGGTGCGCGTCCCCGAGAACATCACGCTGCGCGGCGGCGGGACCGGGATCTTCGGGAACTTCGAGGTCGACACCCTCGAAGCACACGATCCCGAGGCGCCGGTCGTCGTCGTCAACGGCTACTCGGTGTTCGGCAACATCGAGGCGAAGCCCAAGCGCGGGAAGCGCATCGCGGACCTCCACGGTCGCTTGCGCAAACACCTTGGGCACTGACGTGTTCGAAACCCTGTGCATAGGCGCGCGCACAGCGGGTAGGGACTGCTGCATCGCTGCTCGCTCCCGAAGCCGTCGTCAGGAGTAGACCGTGCTGCATCCGCCGCATCAGTCCCTGCAGGTCGCCGCCGTTCCGTCGCAGCGCGCGCCGTCCCGGGATCAGGCCGGCCCTTGGCACACGGAGGCGGTGTGCCGCCGCGACGAAGCCGGGCTCTTCTTCGCGCCCTCGAAGGAACCGACGGCCGCGCGGCTGGCGCGGGAGGAAGCGGCGAAGAGGGTCTGCGCGCGATGCCCGGTCATGGTCGAGTGCCGGGAGCACGCCCTGCTCCAGCCCGAGCCGTACGGCGTCTGGGGCGGCCTGACCGCCGCCGAGCGCCGGGTCGTGCTGGCGAGGCGCAGGCGGCGTGAGATGGAACTGAAGGCGTCCGCGCCCGCCGGCCGCATCGCCGCCGCGGGCTGACCCCCCGGACACGCCCCTCTCCGCTCCCGTTCGCCTCCTTTCACGCCCCCCGGGACAGAGCAACTCGCCGTCCAGGCATGCCGGTTGTGCGAGTATCGGACGGGGCGCGTGTGACGCGCGCCACCTTGTTCGGGGCCGAGCGCACGGGAGTCGCGTGGACCGCATGGACGGTACGGAGATCAGGTTCGAGGCCGGCCCGGGACCGGACCGCGGCGCGGACCTGCGGTCTCTCCACAAGTGGCTGTCCGACGACATGTCGCTGCGCGGGCACGCGCGCATCGGGAAGGTCGCGGAAGGGGCGGGAAGAGAAGCCGCCGCGTCGCCGGGCCTGATGGGGATCGACGCGGAAGCCGTGGCGGCTGTGGTGTCCACGGCCGTGGCACTGGCCCAGCTGCCGCTCTCGTTCGACGCCTGGCGGCAGGCGCGCAGACCACGCAGCCCGATCACCGTCCACGTCGTCGGAGCGGACGCGGAGCGGATCGCGGAGATCATGCGCGCGTACGGACAGACCCCGCCGGAACCGGCGGTGGACCCCGAGCCGGCGGCGCGGCCGCCGGCGCCGGGAGAGCGGGGTCCCGAGTCGTCCCAGCCGGAACCGTCGGGCCCCGCGCCCGTCCCGGTACGGCCCGCCGCGGGGGCCGCCCAGGGCCCTACGGCCTCCGCGACGGACCCCGCCGCCCCGTCCGGCGTCCCCCCGCGCCCCGAAGGGCACGCCCCGTGACAGCCGCCGCCCGGCCCGAGCAGGTCCCTGTGCCACCGGAGGGCGGCTCGCAGCGGATCGACCCGGCCCGCTCGGCCTGCGTGCTGATCGGAGTCGACAAGTACCCCGGCGGCAAAGGACTCGCGCCGTTGCGCAGCGTCCGCCACAACCTCGTCGAGCTGCGCGCCGCGCTGGCCGACCGGTCGGTCTGGGGCATCCCCGAGGACCGCATCGTCACCGTCGCGAACCCACGGACGTCCGCCGAGATCTGCGACCCGATCAGGGTCGCCGCACAGCAGGCCGTCGACACCCTCCTCGTCTACTACGCCGGCCACGGCCTCCTCGACCGGGACGACAGCCGGCTCTGCCTCACCCTCCCCGGCTCCAGCGAGGACAAGCCGGAGACCTGCGTCGACGCGGGTTACGTGCGCCGCGCGATGAAGGACAACGGGGCCGCGCTGCGCCGGGTGCTGATCCTGGACTGCTGCTTCAGCGGCAAGGTGCTCCAGATGTCGCCGGCCGGGACGGCGGCCGCGGACCTCGGCGTGCGGGCGGCGGTGCGGACGCTGCGGGACGTCAAGGGCTCGTACGTGATGACCTCCGCGACCCACGACCGCCCCTCCCACGCGCCCGACCCGGACCAGTGCAGCGTCTTCACCGGGGAGCTCGTCGAAGTACTGCGCAAGGGCATCCCCCAGGGCCCGGACATGCTGGGACTGCACGCCGTCTTCCGGGAGGTCAGGGACCGCGTCGTCGAGCGGGACGACCTGCCGAGCCCGCAGGAGCCCCAGGACGAGAGCCAGAACGGCGTCGGCGACCTGGAGTTCGTCCGCAACCTCGCCGTACTGCCTCCTCTGCTGGAGCCGGGTGTGCCCGTACCCCCGCCGCGCGGACGGCGATGGCCGTGGGCCCTGACGGCCGGGGCGCTCGGCCTGGCGATCGGGTTCGCCGCGACGCCGGCCGTCGACTGGTGGCAGGAGCGCGTGCGCGAGCCGGTGGCGGCGGCCGGGCGGTGCGCGGCGGGCGCCGTCCTGCTCGACCACTCCGACGCGCTCGACAAGACGGAGGCCGACGGCGAGAAGCTGGCGGGGCTGTCCGGCCTCGCGCTCCTGCCCGGCGGAAACGGCGAGGCGCTCGCGCTGGCCGACAACGAGTTCAACCGGGTCTTCCCGCTGCGTCTGACCGGTGGCGGCGGCTCCCGCACCCTGGCGCCCTCGGCTCGGACCGCCACCACTCTCCGCCCCGCGGCCGGCGGCAGGCTCCCCGCCTGGATCGACGCGGAGGCGCTGGTGGTGGAGAAGGGCGGCCGGACCATCCTGGTCGCGGCGGAGACCGGGCCCGCCCTGCGCCGGTTCGACCTGACGACCGGCCGCCAGGTCGGCAAGGACCTGCCGGTGCCCCGCGAGTTCAGGCCGTGGCCGGTGGGCGGCGCCCAGACGGGCCGGACCATCGAGGCGCTCGCCCTCAGCCCCGACGGCCGGCACCTGTACGCCGGCATGGAGGCGTCGCTGTCCCAGGACGGCGACGAACGCGGCCGCAACCTGCTGCGTATCCAGCGCTACACGGGCACGCCGGGCGGGGCGTACGTACCGGACCGCCAGTACGCCTACCGGGCCGCCGACGGGCTCTACCTGACCGAACTGGTGGCGGCCGGGCCGGACGAGCTGCTGGCTCTGGAACGCCACTACGCCGCCGGCGTCGGCAACGCGATCCGCGTCCAGCGGCTGTCCCTGGAGGGCGCGCAGGACGTGACGGGGGAGCGGGCGTTGTACCGCAGGCCGGCCGACGAGTTCGTGCGCAGCAAGGTGCTCTTCGACCTGGCCGCCTGCCCGCCCGGCGACCCGGGGCAAGTGGCCGGGAAGAGCCCGCAGACCAATCCGCTGCTGCAGAACGCGGAAGGGATGGCGCTCGGGGAGCCGTGGACCGAGGGCGAGCACAAGGGCTGGCGGCCGCTCTACCTCGTGTCGGACGACAACCTCAACGCGCAGCAGATCACACGGCTGTACCTGCTCGCCGTACGGGTGTGAGCGCAGGCCCGGTCCGCGGACGCGGACGGCGCCCCCGGGGTCGGAGGCGCCGTCCGCACGGCCCGGGGGCCGTTGCCGCTGCTTCTCGCGGTCCGCTGCTTGTGCCGGTCCGCTACTGCGCGCGGTCGAAGTCGATGGCGCTGTAGGCGCGCAGCTTCGAGAGGCGGTGCGTGGAGTCGATCTGGCGGATCGTGCCCGACTTCGAGCGCATCACCAGGGACTGGGTGGTGGCGGTCTCGGAGCGGTAGCGGACGCCGCGCAGCAGCTCGCCGTCCGTGATGCCGGTGGCGACGAAGAACACGTTCTCGCCGCTGACCAGGTCGTTCGTGTGAAGTACGCGGTCCAGGTCGTGCCCCGCGTCGAGTGCCTTCTGACGCTCGGCCTCGTCCTTGGGCCACAGCTTGCCCTGGATCGTGCCGCCGAGGCACTTGATCGCGCAGGCCGAGATGATGCCCTCCGGCGTACCGCCGATGCCCATGAGCAGGTCGACGCCGGTGCCCTCGCGCACGGCCATGACCGAGCCCGCGACGTCGCCGTCCGAGATGAACTTGATGCGGGCGCCGGTCTCGCGGATCTCCTTGACGATGCCCTCGTGGCGGGGGCGGTCGAGGATCATCACGGTGACGTCCTCGGGCGTCGAGTGCTTGGCCTTGGCGACCCGGCGGATGTTGACCGAGACGGGGGCGTTGATGTCGACGAAGTCGGCGGCCTCCGGACCGGTGACCAGCTTCTCCATGTAGAAGACCGCGGACGGGTCGAACATGGTGCCGCGGTCGGCGGCGGCGAGCACGGCGATGGCGTTCGGCATGCCCTTGGCGTTGAGCGTGGTGCCGTCGATCGGGTCGACGGCGATGTCGACCTCGGCCCCGGTGCCGTCGCCCACGCGCTCCCCGTTGAAGAGCATCGGGGCTTCGTCCTTCTCGCCCTCACCGATGACGACGATGCCGTTCATCGATACGGTCGAGACGAGCGTCCGCATGGCCTTCACCGCTGCGCCGTCCGCGCCGATCTTGTCACCGCGGCCGACCCACCGCCCGGCGGCCATGGCGGCGGCCTCGGTGACCCGGACGAGCTCCAGGGCCAGGTTGCGGTCGGGGGCCTCGGGCGAGACCTCGAGCTGAGACGGAAGATGGTGCTCGGTCATCGGAGCGCACCTTTCTGTACGGCGACGGCCGGAGTGTAGAGGGTGGGGACGACTCTATCGGTACGTCGACAAAATGAGCAGAGGGGGGCACGTATGAGCGGCATATCGGGATGAGACGCCCCTCGCGCGGGGCGCCGCCCGGCATGGGGGACCATGGGGGTGTGGCAGGTATGAAAGGCAAGCAGACGGTCCGGGACATGGTGCTGTCGATGGCGGCGATCGGTGTCGTCGTCGCCGGTGTGTACACCCTCGTCCCGCACGACGACTCGGTGGACCCGGTGAAGCCGGTCGACTACCGGGTCGAGCTCATCACGGCCCGGCGCGCGGCGCCGTATCCGGTGGTGGCCCCCGTGGGGCTCCCGGAGACGTGGAAGCCGACGTCGGTCTCGTACGACCGGCAGGAGGGCGACGCCTGGCATCTCGGCTTCCTCGACCCCGAGCGGGAGTACATCGCGGTCGAGCAGTCGAGCGGGCCCGCGGAGAAGTTCGTCCACGAGGTCAGCCAGCGGGCGGCGAAGACCGCGAAGACCGTACGGATCGGCGACGAGACCTGGCAGCGCTGGGAGGGCCCGAAGTACGACGCCCTCGTACGCGAGGACAAGGGCGCGACCACGGTGGTCACGGGGACGGCGTCGCAGAAGCGGCTGGCCGAGATGGCCGGGGCACTGGACGCCGAAAAGTCCTGACTGCGCCCCCCGTGTACGACGGAGCCGCCGCACCCCGGGGGTGCGGC